>JALYVR010000059.1 GCA_030853145.1 Chloroflexota bacterium
CTTTGAAAGGCATCTGTTGCTGGCTCTGGGGTACGCTGCGCGCATCTATCCTCTGATCTGGCATGGCCTGGCGACAGACCAGCCCAGCGGGTGCCGCCTCACGCTGGATGAGGCCTTCGCCTTTTTGAAGGAGAGCGCCTGGGTGCTGGGGGATGCGGGCTATACCGTGATCGTGCCCGCGTGGTGGACACCGGAGGGGCGGCGGCGCGCCAAGGTGCGCCTCAAAACGTCCCTGCGCTCACCCAAGGGCGCGGCTGCGGCTGGTCCCGGCCGCCTCAACCTCAAAGCCATCGTGTCCTACGAGTATCAGTTGTCGGTTGCTGGACAGGATATCACCGCAGAGGAATGGCGGCAACTTGTCAACGCCAAAACGCCCCTGGTCCAGTTTCGTGGACAGTGGATGGAACTGGATCGCGAGAAGATGCAGCAGTTGCTGCAATTCTGGCAGACGCACCAGGGTGAAGTACCCGAGATTTCGTTGCTGGACATGCTCAAGATCGGCTCAGAGTCCGAGGATGACCTGGAATGGGATCATGACCAGATCTTGCAGGATATGCTGGCCCGGCTGCATGACAAGAATGCTTTCGCCCCCATCGACAACCCGCTGGCCTTGCAAGGGACGTTGCGCGACTACCAGAAGCGCGGCGTCGCCTGGTTGCAATACCTGGAGAACCTGGGCCTGAACCCCTGCCTGGCTGACGACATGGGCCTGGGCAAAACCCTGGAGGTCATCGCCCGCCTGCTCAAGGAGCGCGAGGAGAGCGCTAGTCTGGGGCCAACCCTGGTCATCGCGCCGACATCCGTGCTTGGCAACTGGCACAAGGAGATCGAGCGCTTCGCCCCCAACATGCGCGCGCTGGTGCATCAAGGTGGCACGCGACTCAAAGATAGGCAAGCCTTCGTGGAAACCTGCCAGGCACACGATGTCATCCTGACCTCATTCGCGCTGGCGCGCCTGGACGAAAAGCTCTTGCAGGCCGTGGAGTGGCACCGCGTGGTGGTCGACGAGGCGCAGAACATCAAAAACCCCCAGGCGGCGCAGACGCGCGCGATCCTCAAGCTTAACGCGCCGCACCGGCTGGCCCTGACCGGCACGCCCGTCGAGAACCGCCTGCGCGACCTGTGGTCCATCTTCAACTTCCTTAATCCCGGCTACCTGGGCAAGGAGGCCCAGTTCCGCAAGTCCTTTGAGACGCCCATCTACAAGGGCAATGACCTGGCGAAGTCGGAGACCTTGAAGAAGCTGGTCGAACCCTTCATCTTGCGGCGCGTCAAGACCGACAAACGCATCATCGACGACCTGCCTGACAAGATCGAGCAGAAGATGTACTGCACGCTCTCGCCTGAGCAGGCCTCGCTCTACGAGGCCGTCGTCAAAGATGTGAGCGAGCAACTCAACGCGGCCGAGGGTATTCAGCGCAAGGGCCTGATCCTATCCACACTGCTGAAGCTCAAGCAGATCTGTAACCATCCAGCGCAATTCTTGCAGGATGGCAGCGCCTTCACCACCGAGCGCTCCCACAAGCTCCAACGGCTAGCGGAGATGCTCGAAGAGGTGATTGACAGCGGCGAGAGCGCGCTGATCTTCACGCAGTTCACGGAGATCGGGGGCTCACTTGAGCGCTATCTTGAGCAGGTCCGCCATTACAACACGTACTATCTACACGGCGGGAGCAGTGTGATCAGGCGCAACCAGATGGTGGCCGAGTTTCAAGACCCTGAGAGCGAGCCGTCGCTGTTCATCCTCTCGCTGCGCGCCGGCGGCGTCGGCCTGAATCTGACCAAAGCCAACCATGTCTTCCACTTCGATCGCTGGTGGAACCCGGCGGTCGAAGATCAGGCCACCGACCGCGCCTTCCGCATCGGCCAGCGCAAGAACGTCTTTGTGCATAAGTTTGTGGCTATGGGGACGATGGAGGAGCGCATCGATGCCATGATCGAAGACAAGAAACGTCTCTCCTCGCTGGTGATGGGCTCCGATGAGTCCTGGCTGACGGAGCTTGATAACGATACCTTTAAAGATCTGATCGCGCTGCGTCGTAGTGCGGTCGTGGAGTAAGAACGATGGCACAATTCAGCCGCACCTGGTGGGGCCAGCGCTTTATCGAGGCCCTGGAACAGTTTACCGATGCATCGCGCCTGGGACGTGGGCGTTCCTATGCCAGCGGGGGGCGCATCCTTGACTACACGCTGGCCAATGGTACCGTCGCGGCCAGGGTCCGTGGCTCGATCAACCCGTACTTTGGCGTTTATGAAGAACCCATCTACAAAACCTCCATCACCATCAAAGTCATCAGCGCCGCCGACTGGACGAAGGTCATCCAGCAGATTGCCTCGCGAGCGGATCTGGTTACAAAGCTGTTGCTGAACGAGATGCCCGATACCATTGAGGACGCCTTCGCCAGGCTAGATCTGCATCTCCTGCCGCATAGCCAGCGCGATTTTGAGACGGCGTGTTCGTGCCCAGACTACGCGAACCCCTGCAAACACATTGCCGGAGTCTACTACCTGCTGGCCTCTGCCCTCGATCAAGACCCTTTCGTGATGTTCGAGTTGCGCGGCCTCTCAAGAGACGATCTGCGCGCCGAACTGGCTCGCTCGCCCCTGGGGCAGATCTTAGCCTCCGCGCTGGTAGCCGATGACGTTGCACTAGAGGTGGAGCCGGTCGAGTCCTACTACACTCGTCCGACGAGGGAACCTACGGCGGCAGGAACGAGTTCCGCTGGCACCAGCAGCAGTTCCAGTAAGAAGAGGACCAGCCCTGGCAAAAAGAGCATTGCTGCCAGCAAAAAGGGAACTGCTACCAGCGCCAGCGGGACGAGTTCCGGCAACAGCGGAACTAGTTCCGGCAACAGCGGAACTAGCCACAAAGAGTTCTGGACCGGCGCGAAGAGGCCACCTGCGCCGCCGGCTGCATCGCAAGCAAGCGTCCCGGCGCTGCTGATTAAGAAGCAGGGAGACTATCCGCCGTTCTGGCACAAAGATATCTCGTTCATCAGCGTGATGGAAGAGCTATATGGGCGCGTACGCACGAAAAACCAGCAAATGAAGTGAGGTTGCGTCTCTTGCCATAACTTTTCCATCTCTCCAGGACTGAAGAGTCACCCCGTTCAGCCGATAGTAAATGCATGGGAACACTGTATGCTATTCGTTCTTTCTGAGGTTCACCATGAAGCGTTTCTATCGTCTGTCGATTACCCGCTGGTTTGCCCTGACGACGCCCTCTCACTCCCCGATGAGCACACTCACAGAGCGCGAATGGGTGCGTAAAGTGCGCTTGTTAAGCGTCTGCCTCTTTTTTACCCTGTGTGTCAGCTTACCCTTTGTGACGCTTGGCAGCTTTGGTGTCTCATTCATCCAGATACTCTGCAACGGCTTAGAGGTGAGCACCATGTTGCTGGCTCTCTATCTCAATAAACGCGGTTATTTGAAAGGCGCCACCTTTACCTTCCTTAGCAGTGCTATATTTAGCACGGTGATCACGGCGCATGTGCTCTCTCAGGCCGATCCTATTCTCATTTTCTGGCTGTGGACCCCGCTGGCTGTTCCGCTGGGAGTTGCCGGGCTTTTCTTACCTTTTTGGGCGCCGCTTCTGTTGGCAAGCATTGAAAGTATCTTCATGCTCTTTTATATCCTCTTGCTACGCCACGGTCAAATCGCGCACCTGCTCTCGACGCCTGAGCAAGTCAGCTATCTCATCTACGTCTGTATGCTCATCTTTAGCGTTGCCATCCTGGGAGCGGTTTTTGCCTCGACGCTCAACAGAGCGGTGACACAAGCGGACCGCGCCGTCGAATTGGAACACATCCACGCGGCCCTGACAGATGCCTATGCCCAGGTCGAACGACTGGCAACCGTTGATCCTATTACCAATTTACTCAACCACCGTGCATTCAATGAGCACCTGAGCAGCACATTTGAACTGACAGGGCACACAGAACGATTCTTGGGCATTATCTTTATCGATCTCGATCACTTCAAAGCGATTAACGATGCCTGGGGACACAAAGTTGGGGATGATGTGCTTCTGCACCTGGCAAACTGTCTTCTCCAAGGGGTCCGCACGATGGATATCGTGGCTCGCTACGGAGGAGAAGAGTTTATTGTCATGCTGCCAGATAGCGATATCTTCAGTACCCAACAGGTCGCTGAGCGTGTCCGCGTGCTGGTGGCGGCGACACCGTTTCTGCTCGCCGATGGTCAGCCTATTCCGCTGACCTTGAGTGCCGGGGTGGCGGTTTTCCCTGGCGATGGGCTGGGCATCGATGACATTATTCAGGCTGCTGATACCGCCATGTATCAGGCAAAACATGCTGGGCGCAACCAGGTCTGCAGCGCCTCAGCGCTTGAAGGTGCTGCGCGTACGGAAGATCTGTTCCCTCTGGCTCTCTGAGGGCAAGGGAAATAGCATATCATCTTCTGGTACGAAAACGTATTACGCCCGCAACCCCGATACTCATAATAAAGATTGCACAAAGCGCGATGGAGACGGGGATGCTAAAGAGATGAAATAAAGGCACTGCGAGCAGCGAACCCAGCATGAGGCCGGTACCCCCGATCAGCATGCGTACACTATAGATTTTCCCGATATGCCCTGCTGGGAAGTCTACCTGGATCAGCGTGAGCAGGATCAGGTCGCCCAGCGGGCTGCCGATGGCTGCGATGGCTGAGCCAAGCAGCGCAACCCCGACATTGGTGGCGGATGCCAACAGAAGAAACCCCACTCCCAGCACTATTTCCCCGATGAACATGGTGATGAGACGGCGGCCGATTGCCAGGTTGCCGATGAAGAGGCTGATGATATTGCCAACTCCATAAACCCCCACGATCAAACCGTATATCCCAGCACTGCCTCCCAGGCTCTGGTTTGTCAGGAGAGGCACGCCCACCGTGAATGCCGCGCTCCAGGCCATGTTGACCAGGCCAAGACTGACCAGCATCCAGGAGAGCGTCTGGTGTGTGCGCAGAAGCTGGAGCGCGCCACGTATATGCGCGAAGAGGCTGCTATCGCTGGCTGGTTCCGTGGCATCCGTGGCTAGGGGCTGCCAGGGGAAATGGCGCCCAAGCGAGGAGAGGGCGAGTGCCGACATGCAGAAGCTGATAGCGTCGAGCGTGAAAAAGTGGACCAGTGGCAACACCAGCAGTAGCGCTCCTGCCATGCCGGGACCCAGCACGCGCGCGAAGCGCTGTGTAGCGTCCATCAGACCATTCACTGTGTAGAGCGTCTTGCTATCAGCAATCAGCAGCGGGATGCTGGCCTGGAGCGCGGGACCGAACAGGGTATCCAGGGTCTCAACGACGATAGCCGCCACTACCAGGTGCCACAACTGGAGATTGCCCAGCCAGGCCAGCACCGGCAGTATCCCCACCGCCAGCGCGCGTAGGATATCTACCCCGATTAATGTCAGGCGCCTATCCCAGCGATCGGCGAAGACACCGCCGAAGAGACCAAAAAGCAGCGCGGACAGTGCGCCCGCCGCCGTCACAATACCCGCTGCACTCCCTGCTTGCTTCACCGCGAGCCACATGATGGCAATCAGAAAAAGATGATCGCCGATGGCGGAAAGCACCTGACCTCCCCACAGGACCGCGATAGTCGGCTTACTCAAGACCCTGAGAAAACTCATGCCGTTTCTCCCTCTGTATCTGTGATGATAAGCATAGAGTACTGGTTTACCATGTATTAATCAACCTGATAGCTGCTATAATGATTATTGAAATTTTCTATACTAGCGGGAGTCATGCAATGGATACCAACCAGCTTCAAGCCTTTGAGCAGATTGTGCGCCAGGGCAACTTCAGTAAGGCCGCGCGCATGCTGGTGATCTCCCAGCCGACGATTACGGCGCGCATTCAAGCGTTGGAGCGCGCCGTGGGAGGAGCGCTCTTTGTGCGTGGAGGGAGCCGCTTAGAGCTGACGGAGTTAGGCGCCAGTTTTCTTCCCTACGCGCGGCAGGCGCTTACCGTGCTGGCCACCGGCATCGAAAACGCGCAAATGACCAGTCGAGGCGCGCGTGGGCGCGTGACCATTGGTACCCTGCCCTCGCTCACCACCGGTTTCTTCGCATCCGCGCTGGCCAGGTTGCGCACAGCCCATCCACACGTAGGCATCTTTGTGCATACAGGCCATGCCATGCAGGTAGCTGAGATGCTTCACGATGGATTTGTAAAGCTGGGCCTCATCAACTGGCCTTTTTTCAGCAGCGACCTGACCCCTATCCTGCATTTCCAGGAGCCGCTGATCGTGGTGGCCCACGCTCACCATCCGCTGGCCAGGAAGGGGGAGTGCGCCGTTGCTGAGCTTGAGCAGGAGAGCAATCCCTTTTTGCATGTGGATTGGACTATGGAAGTCAGGTTCTGGCAGTCGCGCCTGCTCGCTGAAAAGGGGGCAGCAATAGAGGTGCCGATCCACACCGCTTATGACCTTGTGTCGCGTGGTATCGGAGCGGCGTTGCTGACCCGCACGCTCGTCGCCAGCGATCTCGCAAGCGGGCGGCTAGTGGAGATCACCGTCGAGGGCCTACCGCCTTTCTTTCGCGAAAGCGCCCTCGTGCGACTCACCCGCGAAGAGAAGTTGCCGGCAGCAGTACAGGAATTTGTGGGTATGCTGCGCGAGGAAGGGCGCGCCTTCTGCCAACCTGCTCAGGCTTTTCGAGATCACAAGTCATAAGGTTTCTCTCCGCCTTCCTCCTCACCGTCCCCTGTGTGTGGTTGCGCCTCTCTCTTCAGAAAATACCAGAGCAGGCCGATTATGAAAAGCAGAGAGAAGACTAGTGCAGGAGGTGACTGCTTGAGAAGCAACATGAGATTTAGCATGCACGAAAACAAGAGACGAATGCTGGCGCGGCTACCGAACCCGGCGCGACGACTACTGCGGGAGAGTGTGGTGGTTGCGGGAGCCTATGAGCTGTTCTGTATCCTCTGGTTGCTCCTGCACCCTGGACCCCCGCTGATTAGCGGACTGGTTATGACACTGCTGCTGCCGGTCGGAGGTGTGCTAGCTCTCTGCATTGGCCTGAGGGGACGGCCATCGGTTCCTCAGGGTGCTACCCATTCCGGTTTACGCTTCGCCCAACGCTGGGGAACGCTCTGCTTTGTGCTGGGCGTCGGTTGCTCCTCGCTGGGCACTTTGAGTAGTTTCTATCTTATTGTCGTGCTCCGGCAATGGCCTATGCCGCAACCCTCTATCGCTGATGCCTTCTACCTGGTGAGCTACCCGTTCAGTTGGGGCTTTTTTCTGTGTATGCCCACCCGTCCCCTGGGGAAAGGCCTCATCCGGGTCCGTTTTCTCCTGCAAAGCCTGCTTATTGTGGTGAGCCTGGGGCTGGGTGCCTGGTATTTTTTACTCGGTCCACTCTTCCTGACTCCTGCTGGCATGAGCGCAGGAGGCATCATCAACGCGCTCTACCTGCTGGGAGCGCTGATCAACATCTGTTTGCTGGTATATCTGTTCTCCCGGCTGAGCATCCCCCAGGTACGTGTCTCGCTCTTGCTGTGTGCCATCGCCTTACTGCTGGTCTCCCTTGTAAATATCCTGGGGGTGCTAATGGTGATATGGCACAGTCTCGTCTTGCAGCCGCTGGATCTGGTGCTGTTGAGTAGCTGTCATCTCGCCTATGGACTGGCCACCCAACGCCTACGGCTGGCAAAGCATCACAAGGGAGCACAGGAACCTGCGATGTCGGGACAGGTACATGCGGATCTGCGTCCTTTACTCTCTCCCTCCCTGCTCCCCCTGCTCTCCTTTCTGTTGCTCCCTCTGGTGCTGGCACTACTGCTGTTGGTGTGGAGTAGTGGGAAACAGGGAGGACTTGAATGGGGCGTCTATAGTGGAGGAGCGCTGGTGATTGTCTTGCTGTTTATGCGCCAGATGCTGACCCACCAGGAGATGCGGTCCTATGCCAGCACGACAGCGGTATTAAACCAGGACTTACAGGAGGCCAACCGTCGCCTGGCCACTCTGGCTACCACCGATGTGCTCACCAACCTGCCTAATCACCGGGCGCTTTCCGAAGGCTTAGAGCAGGAAGGGGAACGCGCCCGGCGCTATGGCCATCCCCTGTCCCTGCTCTTCTTTGATGGGGACCGCTTTAAGCAGGTCAATGATACCTATGGACACGCCACAGGGGATGCGGTGCTGCGTGAGTTAGGAAGTCGGGCAGCCAGTGTTGTGCGGGCAGGAGATACCCTGGGGCGCTATGGAGGAGAAGAATTTCTGCTGTTACTGCCTGAGACCGATGCTCAGGCCGCTCTTATAGTAGCAGAGCGCCTGCGGATAGCCGTGGCGCTGGCACCGCTCGCGCAGGCCGAGGTGGCAGGAGGGATTGCCATTACGGTCAGTATTGGGGTAGCCAGCTATCCAGAGGATGGCGCCACCGCCAGTGAAGTGCGCGACCAGGCAGATCAGGCTATGTACTGGGCCAAGCGTCTGGGACGCAACCAGGTGTGTACTGGTGAGCAGGCGAGAGTGGCCAATCAAGATGCCACCCTTAAGGCGACGACAGCTCATCTCTTAGAAAGATAGGAAGTGGCTATACTCCTGAAGGCGAAGCAGGTTATTGGCTTTGGTGGAGTGATGCATCAGATCTGGCGTGCCTCGCGTGTGATATCATCCGTTATATACGGTACAGGCATATGGTTATCTGCACCGGATACGCCGCCAGGAGGAATATTGTGCGCTCGCTTCCGACCGGGACATTGACGCTGCTCTTCACCGACATTGAAGGCTCCACGCGCTTGCTCCAGCAGCTCGGCAGTCGCTATGCTGACATGTTGCGCGAGTGCCGGCGCTTGCTGCGTACGGCATTTCAGCAGCGGCACGGCCACGAGGTCGATACCCAGGGCGATGCCTTCTTCGTGGTTTTTGAGCGTGCGGCAGATGCTATCTCGGCAGCGGTGGCCGCCCAGCAAGCGCTTTTCAACGCTCACTGGCCCGCCGGGGCCAGCGTCCGCGTGCGCATGGGGTTGCATACCGGCGAACCGCAATCGACGGAAGAGGGATATATCGGCCTGGATGTCCATCAGGCGGCGCGCATCATGAGTGCGGCGCATGGTGGGCAGGTGCTGCTCTCCCAGGCGACGCGTGACCTGGTGGCCTCCGATCTGCCTGAAGGGGTCTGCCTTCATGACCTTGGGGAATACCGGCTCAAAGATATTGTTGGGCAGAGCCGGCTCTTCCACCTGCTCATTCCAGACGTACCCACCGATTTCCCGCCCCTCTCGACCTTGCGATCTCAGCTTTCTCGCCCCACTATCCCGTCTCAGTCCACTTCGTTTGTTGGACGCGAGCAAGAATGCGCCGCCATCTGCGAACATCTGCGCCGGGCGGATGTTCGCTTACTTACCCTCATCGGGACAGCGGGGGTGGGCAAAACGCGCCTGGCTTTGCAGATAGCAACAGCGCTCACCGACCTGTTCGCGGACGGCATCTGCTTTGTAGCGCTGGAACGAGCCGGCCATAGCGATGAGGTGCTGCCCGCCATCGCTCAGGCCCTGGCTGTCCAGGAAGAAAAGGGCATCCCCCTGCTGGCACAGGTGAAAGCGAGCGTGCGCGGGCGGTCGATCTTGCTGCTGCTGGACAACTTTGAACAGGTCCTTCCTGCCCGCCTGCTGATCGCTGACCTGCTGGCCGATTGCCCAACGCTGAAGGTGCTGGTGACCAGCCGGGCTATGCTCCACCTGCAAGCGGAGCACCTCTTCGAGGTAGCCCCGTTGCCGCTGCCTGTGCCCGATCAGGCCCGCGATGTGAAAGCTCTGGCGCGCTCTGCGGCGGTCACGCTCTTTGTGCAACGCGCCCAGGCGGTTGTGCCAGATTTCCAGTTGACTGCTGCCAACGCGGCTGCCGTCGCCGGCATCTGTGCGCGCCTGGACGGGATTCCGCTGGCTATTGAACTGGCAGCGGCACGCACACGGCATTTCTCCCCTCAGACCTTGCTCGCGCGCCTGGAGCAGGGGCTGGCTATCTTGCAGGGGAAGGCGCCGGATGTCCCCGCGCGCCAGCAGACCTTGCAGGGCGCCATTGCCTGGAGCTACGAGCTGTTGGGGGTTGCCGAGCAGCGGGTGTTCCGCCGGCTGGCCGTGTGCGCGAGTGGAGCAACGTTGGAGGTTGCCGAGCAGGTGTGTGCCGCTGCTGGCGGCCTGGATGAGGACCTCTCGGAGGTGCTTGAGGAGCTGGTTGATAAGAGCATGCTCCAGCGGCAGGAACGCGAGAAGGACGAGATGCGCTTCTGGCTGCTGCAGACCTTGCGCGAGTATGCCGCAGAGCGCCTCTCCGAAGCGGGAGAACTGGAGGTAACGCGGGCAGCCCACGCGTCATACTTTCTTTCGTGGGTAGAGCGGGTTGCTCCCCTGCTTTCAGGGGCGGAACAGGTCCACTGGCTGGATCAGTTAGATCGTGAGTATGAAAACGTGCGCACGGCCCTCGCCTGGACGCTGGAAGGAGCCGAGTTGGAGCCAGAGCGAGGGGAGCAGGCGCTCCGGCTGTGTGCGGCGCTGATGGGCTTCTGGGAGGTCCGTGGCTACATCGCTGAAGGGCTGGCCTACCTGGAACGGGGGCTGACGCTTGGTCGGAACGTTGAGCCAGTGGTGCGTGCCCAGGCGCTGCATGGGGCGGGATTTCTGGCGCTCATGCAGGATGAGCACGCGCGCGCGGAGGCATTCCTGCGCGAGAGTCAACTCCTGTTCCGTGAAGGCGGAGACACAGTGGGGATGGCGCATATCCTGCGCTTGCAGGGCAACCTCGCCAGCGTGAAAAATAGCTATAAAGTGGCCCGGCGCCTGCTCGAAGAAGCTTTAGCCCTCTACCGGGAGAGCCGGGACCTGCGCCGGGCAGCTTCGACGCGCGAGGCGCTGGCCCAGGTCGCCATCGCGCAGTGCGACTACGATCGCGCGCATGCGCTTCTTGAGCAAAATCTGATATTTTATCGAGCGCAGGGCGAGCAGTACAGCACTGCCTACCCGCTCTATCACCTGGCGCGCGCGGGCTTTCTTGCGCGTGGCGATGGCACACAGGCGCGCTCGCTAGCAGAGGAGAGCCTCGCGCTCTTCCGCTCGGTGGGCAACCGGCGGCTCATCGCGTATACGCTCAACCTGCTGGGCGAAATCTCAGGCGTTGAGGGAGAAGAGGAGCGCGCGCGTGCCATGCTGGAGGAAAGCCTCACGATATTCAAGGCGATAGGCGAACGTTTTGGCACCGCTGAGGCGCTCATCTCCCTCGCTCGCGTCGCCGCCAACCGGGGCGAATACGAAGTTGCGCTGTCCTTCTACGAGGAGAGCTGGGAATTGCTGCGGGTGATAGGCGCGCGGGAACGCGCCGCCACCACCCTGGAAGGATACGGGGAGCTTCTGGCGGCCCAGGGCGCGTTGAGACAGGCGGTGCAGGTATGGGGGACAGCCGCAATGATACGTGCTGCGATTGTGGCGCCCATGCCGCCAGTCTATCGCGCGACCTACAACCGGTCAGTGGCTGCTGCTCGTGAGCGTCTGAGCGCAGAGATCTTCCAGGTGGCATGGCAGGAAGGGAGCAGGACTCCATGGGAGCAAGTAGCGCTGGCTCAGTGTTGAATGCTCAGCGCAGGTGAGCGCTGGCTCAGTGTTGAATGCTCAGCGCAGGTGATGTGGACGGCTGTGCCTGTTCTCCCTGTGTGCTTGCGCCCTCTCCCGCGTAGGGATCCGGCTCGCCTGCGCGGCGAGGAGGAGGCCTCCCAGGCCCAAGGACCTACCACACGGATGTGGCAAGCCGGATCCCTACGCGAGAGGGGGACACCCATTGGACAGGAGCAGCGTCATGAAATGTGTCGCCATCCCTGGGCATCGACCTCGATGCCCGGCAGTGTGCCCCAGAAGACCTGCGCCAGTAACTCGGCGGATTCTACCAGGCGCGGGCCAGAGCGATTGAGGTACTGGTTGCCATCGATGGCATAGACATGGCCGCGCTGGACCGCTCGCAGGGAGTGCCAGGCCGGGTGCTGCTGCAGAAGCGCGACATCGATCAGCGTGCGTTCTATGGTAAAGCCACAGGGGGAGAGGACCAACACATCCGGGTCTGCCGCCTGTAGCTTTTCCCAACTGAGCCAGGGTGAATGCTGTCCGCTCTCGCCGAAGAGGCTGGTGCCACCAGCGTACGCCACCAGTTCTGGTGTCCAGTTGCCCGCGCCCATCAGTGGGTCCAGCCATTCCAGGACGGCGACACGCGGGGCAGGTTGCAAGCGGGAGGTGACTGCGCACAGGCGGTCGAGACGTTGCTGGTAGGCCTCTACCAGCGCGTGTGCCTGCTCAGAGCGTGCCAGCGCCTGTCCCACGCGCAAGACATCCTCCCAGACATCGTTCAGCCGGTAGGGCGCCAGCGAGATCACGCGTGGCTGGAGGCCGGTGAGACCGTGTAGTGCTTGCACTACGTCGCGCTCACTGACGGCGCAGACCTCGCACTGCGTTTGCGTGAAGATGAGATCTGGTCGCAAGGCCTGGAGCGTTTCCTCGTCAATGGCGTAGATGCTCAAGGCCCTGAGCGCGGCATCGTGGGGCGCGGGCGCGCTGTGCGCGATCTGCTTGATCTGGGCATCGATGGCGGCGCTGCTGGTGTCGGTGATGATCTGGACGGTGCTGACGACGGGCAGCAAGTGTACCTCTGGCGGATAGTCGCATTCGTGCGAGCGCCCCACCATCTGGTCCAGGCAACCAAGGGCGGCGATCATTTCTGTGGCGCTGGCGAGTAAAGAAACGATGCGCATGAGTGTTCCTTTCGGGTTAGTACGTGTATTGTGCGGAAGCACTTTTCCAGGGCCAGGCTTCCTCTGCCGGCATTGTATCATATTATATCTGCCGCGAAAGGCTCACATTGACGCTATCTAACGGATGCGTTACTATGGATGCCTGAACAGTATAGATTTCCCTGTGTAAGAGTTATGCTGACCATGTCGGCATTGATAATAGGAGGCTTCATGACGGATCAAAACGACTATAATCGCCAACTGATCGATGAGTTTCGTGCGAACCGGAGCAAGAATGGTGGATAGTTCGATGGCAGACCCTTACTCCTGCTCACATGGGCCAGGGTGGTAGAGTTGAATCCCTTTTTCGCCGAACACCAGGCCAAGACAACGCGCCAGATCCCGGTGGTCGTCCTGCAACGACGGGAAAGCTAAAAGCAATATGCTATACTGTGGCTGGTAAAATAGGTGCTGGCAGCGTGGCTGGT
>JALYVR010000060.1 GCA_030853145.1 Chloroflexota bacterium
CCTACACCTTTACCTCCCTGGCATCCTCTTCTCGAACAATAACCATATGCTTGCTGCGGCGGGCGGCGTAGGCGAAGAGCGGCAGCACGGGCGCGAGCATGAGGCCGGCGGTGACGAGGGCCGCGCGCAGCGAGACGACGGTACCGATGTAGCCAACGCCGGGGCCGCCAGCGATCTGGCCGAGAGCATCAAGCTGGCCGCTCATCGAAAGCACGGTGGCGCGCGATTTGGCGTCGGTATTCTGTGTGAGCCATGTTGTGTAAAGTGGGCGGCTGATAGTGCGGAAGACGGTCACCCCCCAGTAGGCAGCCAGGGCCAGGAAGAAGTTGCCTGCCAGGCCAAAGGCGACCAGGCAGACAATCATCAACGCGTCCAGCACAAACTGCGCGCGAATGAGCCAGCGTCCGCTGCTGGTATCGAGCCGCCGCTTGACGAACTCGGTTCCTATTATGCTCAACAGCGTGCTGCCGACAGTGAAGATGCCAAACCAGACGATAGGCTTCAACGCTCCCAGGCTGGGGAAGGTGAAGTCCGCCAGAAAGTGGGCCGTCCCCAGGCGATCAAAGCCCTCACTCCACAGGCCATAGAACAGCGCGATACACAGAATCGCCAGCAACACGGGTCGAGAGCGAACATCACGCACACCGCCGCGCAAGGTCGCCCCTAGAGCGCGCCAGGAGGGCCGCTCCTGCGCGGATGCCTGCTGAAAGCCACGTTCCGGCATGAAGAGTGCCAGAAAGAACGCCAGCAACATGGCGAGCGAGCCACCAACGAGTATGGGCAGATTGAGGCGGATGCTGCCGAGCGCTACACCGGCAACCGCCGCGAACAGCCAGCCGATCAGGCCCACTTGTTCGCCACTGATGAAGATGCGACCGATATGCTCCTCGCCCACCTCACCGGCAAGCCAGGCCTCCAGCGCGCCATCGCTCAGGGTGGCACCGAGACCCCATATCATCTGCGACAGCAGGATCACATCGAAGCGTGGGAATGAGCCTTCGAGCACGAAGGCTGCGCCGGCCAGGAAGGTGCCGAGCACGACCGCCTGGCGGCGGCTATAGACATCCGCCAGCACACCCGTTGGGACCTGGCAGAAGAAACAGACGGTCTCCAGAGCCGTGCCTACCAGCACAAGTTGCAGCGGGTTCAGATGCGCCACTTCCACCTGGTAAACCAGATTAACGACAAAGATGGTACCGAAAAAGAGCGAACTCGCGCCTGAATTGATCAGGTAGACAGTAGTTGCGCCGAGCCTCCTTCTATGAACAAGCATCTATTATCCTCTCCTCGAAGGGCTGAAGCGTGGTAGAGGGCCATCTTGCGCTGCACACGCAGGCCACAGCTACCACCAGACATCACACAAGCTTCTGAGTAACAATAAGATGCTGCTACTAACATTTCGGTACCTCTCTTTGTTGCTAACCCACCTGCTAAGATGAGGAGGCAGATGATGAAAACTTTCCTGTGCGGAGTATAGCATATATAGGGCTGTAATGGGGTGTAGATACTGGCTGGTTACTGCTTATGTAGAGCAGCCTGCGGGTGAGTGCCACTCGCTACTCACTAGCGCCAAGCAGGATCTCCCAGCGCTCGACCTTTGTGACACGCAGCAAGCCCATAGGTGTCCAGGGATCGTCCGCGAGCCGTGCATCGATCTCCTGCTCGCTTTCGGCATTGATAATCAGCAGGACCTTCCCTGCGTCGCCGAGTGGCCCGCCGAGGACAACGAAGCCGTCGTCTACTAGTGCGTTCATGAACACAGCATGTTTACCCCATTGCTCCTGCTGGCGCATTGAAAGTCCGGCATTCCAGTTTTCGCCGCGTTCTCGTGTGACTGCGTAATAGGTCACGGGCCGTTGAGACATCGGCATCTCCTTGCTGAGAAAAGGTAATGGTTGTTACTGTGCCTTATGCCTGCGCAAAACTCAGGCTCTCCGTCGAGTGTGGTGAAGCAGGCTTGCTTGCTGCAAGACCTCAGGGGTGCAGAGCCCTGCTCACAGTTGAGAACAACACGACAATCCCCAGCAGCACAGGGAGAAGGCTGAGAATGAACCAGACGCACAGACCCAACCATCGCCAACGAAAGGTGTTAATTTGAGCGAGCCTCGGATTGCAGGGGTCATAGAGGACAGGTATCTGGGTCCCGACCGAGTAAAAGGGGGGATATGAACCGGTGGATAACTCACATATTACTTGCTGTCCGGCAAGAAGCCCATCTTCTCTCTGAAACTGGACGACCGGATGATACATGAAACTGCTCCTTGGCCCTCCACCTCGCTTTCGCTTGAGACGGACCTTCACTTTGAGATCAATAATCACTCCCTGGGCTGAACAAGCACGTCTGCCAAAATGCTGCTCTCGTCGGACCAGGATAATGCCAACCATGAACAATAAGCAGGCGAAAATCAAGAAGCATATTGCACCACAGACGAAGGGTATTGTTCCCATCTTTTCTCCCCGGCATCACCCACTGATGGGTGAATGAAGACGTCGGAACCTGCACAGGGCAGGTCGTCCACCAGACGAGTATATCGGCGATGGCGATGTTTGGCAAGACAGAAATAGAGCAGACAGTACACTCTTCCTTTTGTTGAAACCGTATGGACCACCAGCAGGCCATTCTGGTTTCGATGGTTATCATTTCTAATCCTACTAGCAGAGGAAGCAAGGGTGATGAGAATATGGGATCAAAGACTCCAATAAATCCCATCACCCACTTCGCCTCCCAACGCTTCCCTTCAACGCGGTCTGGCATTGGTCGACTACAGAACGGATGGCGGACGCCATCAAGCCCGATGTCCCATATCAAGCCACAGTGTCCGCCTCTCCCACTCGGCGCTATCGATGCTATCGGTGCTATCGACGCCCCAGCGCAAAGCGGCCAGGTCGAATATAATAAGCACAGCTAGTAGAATAAAAAATGTGAACATGCTGTTCTCCTGATGTCTAATCAACGCGTTTTCAATACATTTTCACGAACACGCGAAGGGTCGGGGTATTTCTCGTGAAGACGATGGGTCTTAAGCGGCTCACGATCTTTGTGGAGAGCACCTTCAAACTTCTTACTACGAGTATACAAGGAAAGTGTGCTATAATGAATAGTGAATCGAAGGCATTTAGCTTTAAGTACATAGAATAGCAAGGTAAAACACACAATGAACAGTGATATTGAAAGGCTCCTTGACGAGACTGGATGGCAGATCTTATGTGAGCTTCAGCGGAATGCGCGGCTCTCATTCAGCGAGCTAGGACAGCGCGTCGGGCTTTCTGCACCTGCCGTGACCGAGCGAGTGAGGCGCATGGAGGACGCGGGTATCATTAAAGGCTATCATGCTGAAGTTGATCTGGCCAAGCTGGGTTTTCCGATTACGGCATTTACGCGCATTAGTGTGGCCGGCACAACCTTCTCGCAGACAACGGTAGCCGTTCGCCAAATCCCTGAAGTCCTGGAGTGCTACCGGGTCACCGGCAGCGATTCGCTGGTGGCAAAGTTTGTGGTGACATCCGTTGAGCACCTGGAAAGGCTGATCGACCAACTTTCGGGATACGGCCAATCGACAACCTCGATCGTATTATCCGCTCCAGAAACAAGACGCATTATTACCAGGCCAGAGGACCTTCTAAGCATTGTAGAGCATAAAACGGAGAAACAGCTTGCGCTTGAAGGTGGCATTTCTGGATAATCCGCGCTTGCAGCCGCTGCTGGATGGCAGCATACGGCCGGAGGGCAGCGAGTTTGAGTGGCAACCGGGTCACCTGGCCGCGCTCTTCCGGCAGCACCTGACAGAGATATATTTAGGAAGAGAATACCAAACGTGAATCGCCCAACAACCAATCCTGAAATCGAAAAACCTGAGCCGCCAGCACCGCGCACAAGGGAGCGGGTGCAAACGTTTCGCGCGCTACGGCATCGCGATTTTCGGCTGCTATGGGTCAGCTTGATCGTATCAGGCATCGGGACCTGGATGCAGATCGTGGCTCAAAGTCTGCTGGTCTTGAAGATCACCCATGGCTCGGCTCTCGCGCTGGGCATCGTGTCCCTGGCGCAAGCGCTCTCCTTTTTCCTGTTCGCGCTCATCGGGGGCAGCGTCGCCGACCGCATCGACAAGCGGCGCTTCCTGTTGGTGACGCAGAGCCTCTCGATGCTGCTGGCTTTTCTGCTCGGTGTGCTCACATACACCGGCGTGATCCAGGTGTGGATGATCGTGGTGCTGGCCTTCTGCAGCGGCTGCATCCTCAGCTTCGATCAGCCGGCGCGCGCCGCGCTGGTCCCCATGCTCGTACCCAGGGAAGACCTGATGAACGCCATCTCGCTGCAATCTATCGTCTTTAACGGGTCCGCCGTGCTGGGTCCCACCTTAGCGGGCATCACCATCGGGCTGATCGGATACGCCGGCAACTTCTTCCTGAACGCCGTGAGCTTCCTGGGGGTGCTGGTAGTCCTCTTCGCGCTACGCGTGCCGCACGATGCGGCTGCGAACAGCAGCGCGCCGGGCAAGGCGCCGATCCTGGCCTCGATTGGCGCCGCTCTGCGAACGGTCGGGCAAGACCCGGTGCTGCCCTGGGTGTTGTCGGGCTATGCCGCGCTGCTCTTTTTTAACCCGTCGGCGACGATCATCCTCCCCGTTTTCGCCGTCCAGGTCCTGCACCTGAACGCAGTCGAGTTGGGCCTGCTCTTCTCGGCGTCGGGCATCGGCACGCTGGCGGGCGCGCTCATTGTCAGCTCACTGGGTGATGTCAAGCGCAAGGGTGTGTTACTGCTGGGTGCGCTGCTCCTCTGGACGGGGGCCCTGGTCTTATTCGCCATCAGCCGCTCTCTATGGCTCTCAATGCTGGCCCTCTTCATCTTCGGCAGCACCCAGAACGCCATCGCGACGACCGTGATTACGCTGATGCAGACCCGCGTGCCGCCCCAGATGCGCGGCAGAGTCATGAGCCTGAACAGTCTGATGGTCATGGGAGTGCGTCCCCTGGGGGACTTCCCGGCCGGAGCCGCCATCGCGCTGATCGGTGGCCCGCTCACCGTGCTGATCAGCGCGTCGATTATCGGGGCCTACACGCTCTTTCTGCTGCTTGGCCGGCCGGTTATCCGGCGGCTTGAGGGGTAGAGCAGTCATTCTAAGGTGGCACTACTGGGAGTTAATGGAGATCTTTTGATAGCTCAACTTCAGAGTAACATAATGAAAGAAAGAGGTAATGGACTAAAGCCCTTCTATGCGTGCCAAAATCGTTGGAAAGGTGAGACCCAGGAGGATGCAACGAGCTGGAGGGTCACTGAGGCGGTGCATCAGCTCGTTGCTTTCCCGAGAGGTCACGACTCGTTTTGGTAGCCATGTGGGGCGGTGGCGGCGGCACTGGTGCCGAGGCCGTCGGAGCGTCCGGCGGCAAGCCGGGACCATTGGGCGGTGGGACGTCCGTCTGTGCGGAACTGGTCGCCGGTATTTGCCCAGTGTTGCGGCCAGCCGGCGGGCGAGTCTTCCCAGGTCTCCTGCCGGCCGTACACGCTCATGTCCAACAGCCCATAGCTGGGGGCCATCGCCTCCGTGCCGCGGCCGCTGATCCAGGAGGTCTCGAACACGCGGTCGCCGTGCCGCAGGTAGTACACCAGCATGCCAAAGCCGCGCCCGGCAATCAGGGCGTCGGCGGAGTCTTGCGCCGAGTACCACGGGACGTCCCACCCCATGAAGTCGCGGTAACGGGCGCTCTCCTCGTACGGGCCTTCGCAGAACGTGGCGTAGGTGACGTCGCGGGAATGCAGGTAGGACAGTTCACGTACTTGACCGGTGAAGAAGGTGCAGCCCTCGCACTGGGCTTCGGTGGGTTGACCGGTGTACCACATGTGAAAGTAGACGATCAACTGCCGCCGGCCCTCGAAGACCTCCAGCAGCGGGATCGGTCCGTGCGGGCCGATCAGCGTGATGGTGGGGTCTACCTCCACCATCGGTAGCCGTCGGCGAGCCGCCGCGATCGCATCCCCGGCGCGGGTGTGCGCCTTTTCCCGAACCAGCAGAGTGTCCAGTTCTGCCTGCCAGGTGGCCCGGTCGACCACTGCAGGCAGCGCAGATGTGTCGCTGCTGGTGGTGAAATGGTGCTGATCAGCTGTATTCATAAGGTGTCTCCTTCTTTCTTCTTCCTCTTGCATTCACGAGGATGTATGGTGAGCAAAGATGCCATTACCATTTGCACATATACCTATTCTACTGGCAGAGAAAGAAAAAAACTTCTTCCATCTTGCTCAAATCCTCGGTCCGTTGCCGAATGCCTGGGCCGGGTGTGCCACATGCTCTAATGAAAGCGTTTGTGCGCCGGCACTTCGAGGATTTCGTCAACAACAAAAAGCCTCCCCTCCCGGCATAAAAAAGTGCTATAATCTCATAAAGATGTTTGAATGATAGAGCGAACTAGAAAATATCCTGGCTGACTAATGATTTTTCGTGACCCATATCATGCCACCTATGTTCCACGTTCGAGGGTGCAACAACGGGCGCAGGCACTGCCAGCGCTCCTGTTGGCATGCCTGCTGCTCCTGATGCTCATTGTCGCGGCCTGTAGTCCTGGTCAAACAGCGAACCAGGGAACGCCAGCGGGCAGCGCGCATCCCGCAAAGGCTCCAGGGCAACTGATTTACGTGGCAATCGGGGCCTCAGATACGTTCGGCTTCGGAACCAGGGACCCTTACGAGGAGAACTGGGCGACCGACCTGGCCAACGATCTCAGCGCCAACTCCAATGTTCACCTTGTCAATCTTGGTATACCTGGTATGCTTCTGCATCAGGCGCTCAATGTCGAGTTGCCCGTGGCTCTCGATGTCCATCCCAATCTTGTGACAATCTGGCTGGCCGTGAACGACCTGGCGGATAATGTGCCACTCGCTAGCTATTCTCATGACCTCAATGCGTTGTTAAGCCGGCTCCAGGCGGGTATGCCACATGTGCGCATCGCTATCGCTAATGTACCCGATCTTACCTTGCTGCCCCATTTCAGTACGTTCAATCCGGTAGTGTTGCGCCAGCAGATCCGTGGCTATAATGTCGCCATCGCTAGCGCAGTGAGCCGCCATCATGTGATCCTGGTGGATGTCTCGTCGCACAACTACGATCTCGCGCAGCATCCAGAATATATCAGCCGCGATGGTCTGCATCCCAGCGTCGTTGGTTATGTACAGGTGGCAGACATCTTTTACCAGGCTTTACAGGGCTAATTTTGTGTAGAGGCGCCCCTGGCCTCAGCGTTTCCAGCATCATCGCTTGAGGGAGTGTATGACACAGCTTTTAGGTATTCCGCTCGATACGCTTGCCATCATCCTGCTGGTGATAACCGCGGTTATCATCGTAGGTGTCATACTCCTGGCGCTGGCTAACGCCATATTTTTTAAGATTGGCGTGCGCAACATTCCCCGCCGCCGCGCCCAGATGGTGTTGATCGTCTTCGCACTCATGCTCTCGACGACCCTGCTCTCCAGCGTGATGGCCACCGGCGATGTGATTACAGGAGCCGTGCAAAGCGTCGCCACCTACAACCTCGGCAACGTGGACGAAACCATCGAGGGCGGACAGGGCGACCTGGGCTTCTATGATGATAGCGTGTACTACGCGCTACGCGACCGTGTCAGGAACGATCCCAATATTGCGGCCCTGGGAGCCGGGATCATTGAGCGCAGCCTGCTGGTAGCCGACCAGACATCGCGCCAGGTGCGTTCGAATGTCAATGCCCTGGCCGCGCTACCCGGCAGCGAGCAGGGTTTTGGCGGCTTACAGAACGAGATCGGCCGGGGGAACCTGCGCATCGCTGACCTGAAGCCCAACGAGGTCTATCTCAATCACACAGCCGCCCTGTTGCTCAATGCCCACGCGGGTGATACCCTCTACCTGTACTCAAAACGCTGGCCCGGCCGACGCTACCCGATGCATGTGCGCGCCATCGCGGCCAGCGGCGGCATGATCGGTGAAGTACCCTATGTTGTGAGCCAGCTACAGACGTTTCGCACTATCGAGAGGCGGCACGATGATATCACACATATCTTTGTAGCCAATCGCAACACCGGTGGCAGCACAACAGCCATCGCCAATAGCGTGGAAGAGGCCCTGGAGCGCGGGCTGCCCCGCTATGTGCATGTCATTCAGGTGAAACAACAGGGTGTGCAGAACTCGCAAAAGGCCGAGGATATCTTCGCGCGCATTTTTGCCCTCTTCTGCCTCTTTGTGCTGGCCATTGGCCTGCTGTTGATCTTCCTGATCTTTGTGCTCCTGGCGGCCGAGCGCCGCGTAGAGATGGGCATGGCGCGTGCCATCGGAGTGCTGCGCCGCCACTTGATCTTGATGTTCCTCTTTGAGGGCGTCGTCTACGACCTGCTGGCCTCTTTTATCGGGCTGCTCATCGGCGTCGGCGCGGGCGCGCTGCTTGTTGTGCTGCTGGGACCTGTACTGCAACGCTTTGACTTCCCACTCAAGCTGACGTTTCAACCGCACAGCCTGGTGATTGCCTACTGCCTGGGCGTGATCTTTACCTTTTGCTCCGTGGCCATTTCGTCCTGGCTGGTGAGCCGCATGACGGTGGTGGAGGCCATTCGTAACCTGCCAGAGCAGGCACGCCAGACGCTCTCACTGGCTGATATTACCACGCTCATGCGCCGCGCGCTCACGCCCGCACCAGGATCAGCTCGCAGCTATAAGCATGTACCCGATCTCCTGATCGAACTGGCGCGCACGCTGGTAATGCTGGGTATTTTACCTGTGCTGTGCGGTATCGGACTGCTGCTTTTCGGACTCGATCAGAAGGAGGTGGCTCCGTTCTCGTTTGGCCTCTCGCTGATCGTCATCGGGTGCTGCCTGCTCATCCGGGCGCTGGCAGAATGGGCGGCCAGAGTCACAAAGGCCGCCCGCGTAGCCCGCGTGGGACGCGTGATGGCGCACCTGATTCCGGCGGTGGCCGGGCTGGCCATGTGTGCGTACTGGGCGCTACCGTTCGACGCTTTTGCCAACCTCGGCCTGCCACGCTTCCAGGCGGGCATAGAGATCTTCTTCCTGGCGGGAATGATGATGATCCTGGGGACGGCCTGGGCGCTGATCGCCAACGCGGAAGTGTTCATCAATCCTTTGCTGTGGCTCTCGCGCTGGCGTCCAGGCTGGCATGTGATGTCCCGCCTGGCCTCGGCCTACCCACTCCACTATCGCTTCCGCATGGGCCTGAGCGTGGTGATGTTCAGCATGGTGGTCTTCGCAATGACGGTGATGGCTGTGATTACGAGCGCGATGCAGAGTTCCTATGCCGATATCAATGTCCAGACAGGCGGCTACGATATCCAGGCAGTAGCCTATTTCCGCCCACTGCCCCTGGGAATTGCGCATGGCAGCGGCCCTCACGCGCAGCAGGGCGCGCCGGATCAAGATGTGCGGACCCTGCTGGCGAATCGCGGCATCAACCCCAATGATTTCTCGGCGATTGGCGTGCGCACGACGACGGCGGTGGGTGTGATCCAGCCGGACGGGCAGGCTCCCGCCTGGCATCTCTATCCAGCGCAGGTAGTGAGCGGCGGCTTCCTGCAAGGCTACGGCCTGCACCTGTCGGCGCGTGCGCGTGGCTTTGATAGCGATAGCGCAGTCTGGCAGGCGCTCCAGTCGCATCCCAACTACGCGCTCATCGATAGCAGCGCGCTGCCCTTCCGCCCTGATAGCACGCCCGTCTATGATCCCAACGCGCCCTCCGCCAACGCTGCCGGTTTCCCTGTAACGCCGCCAGGCTTCGACTCCTACTACACCTTCTCAATGGATGGCGTCTACCAGGGCAATACCGCCTTTGCGCCGACAACGTTGTGGGCCGCGAAAGGGGCTATCGGGGGGGTGACCTCGGCCATCAAATTGACCGTTATAGGTGTGGTTGACAACAGCGATAGCGCGCACTTCGGGCTGTATATCTCGCACGCGGCTTATGGCCAGATCAATGTTGATCCCTCGACGCCAGAGTTGCAGACCTATTACTTTAAGGTGGCGCCGGGCCAGGATAAGCGCGCCCTATCTCTGGCGCTCGGCTCCGCTTTCCTGGACAATGGTCTGGAGACGACAGTGCTGGAGGATGCCATCTGGCAGTTGCGTGGGCCGCGTATCCTGCTCAGCAATATCCTGCTGGGACTGGTGGGTATGGCCCTGCTGCTCGGTGTGGCAGCGCTGGCGATTACGGGTACGCGTGCCGTCATTGAGCGCCGCCAGCAGATCGGCATGCTGCGCGCGCTGGGCTGTCACCGGTATATGGTGCAGGGCGCGTTCCTCTGCGAGTCGTTTCTGGTTGGTCTGCTGGGCAGCCTGCTAGGTGTCGTGCTCGGCTTGATCCTGGCAAGCAATATCTTCGCCGCCAACTTCTTTGAACGCTACCAGACGGGCCTGGTGTTCACGATCCCCTGGGGCGAGCTAGGACTGGTCGTGGCTGTGGCCCTGCTGGCCTCGCTCCTCGCCGCCCTCCTGCCCGCCTGGCAGGCCGGTCGCATCAGCCCCATGGAAGCCCTGCGCTATTCGTAAGGTAGAGCCATGCTGTAGGGCGGGGCTTGCCTCTCCGATATCCGCGTAGGGACCCGGCTTGCCGCGTCCGTGGGGCGACCCAAGGGCGATCTGGGTGCAGACGCGCATGATTTGGTACCCTCCGCACATAGCCGCGCAAGCGAGGCCCACACGGGCGCGGCAAGCCGGGTCCCTACGCGGATATAGCGTCAGCAGCTCCACAGCACACTGACATTCCTCTGGTTCGTCGAGAAGACCAGCGCCGCTCCAGTATTCGGGCAGGACGAGTAAACGTGGATGGAGACCTGCTGCTGGCTTCCTGGATTGAGCATGCCGTTGGACGGGTTGAAGAACGCGACCACGTTGGAGCTGGATGTCACCCAGGAAACCGGCGTGCGGGCATTCGCGGGCAAGGATACTGTGACACTGCACCTGAAATTGCCATTACCGCCTGAGCACCCGGTATTAGCATTGATCTGTGTGGGGCTGGCTGTCAGCACACCTGGCACCGGTGTTGCCGTTGGTTTAGGGGTTGGTGAAGGTGTCGGTGTCGGCCTGGGCGGTCGCGGCGGGATGGATTTAGGTATCGGCCTCGCAGTTGGTGTTGGAACCAGCGTCGGTATCGGAGTTGGCGCCGGCGCGCGCGTCGCGGTTGGCCTGGCACTGATGGTTGCCGTTTTTGATGAGAGGGCGGGGGGCAAAATAAAGGCCAGCAACGTGACAATCGCTGCAACCCAGGCAAGGGCTACCAACCACGGCAGCCTTTTTCGCTGCGAGCCAGCGCTCTGGCCGCTCTTCCCAACAAATCCACCAGCAGGTCGCGTTCCTCCCGTGGTGTGAGCAGGGAAATCGACCACAGATTGCGCCGGCTGCAAGACAGGGATGGGTGCGCCTGGCGTCTCCTGCGGCATGCCCACAGGTATAAACTGATATGTTTCTATGTTAGCAAGCGCAGAAACCGCCATCGCAGGAGGCTCCACCGGCGCTGTTCCCATATGTGCCGTCGTTTGTGCTTCAATGGGCAACACTTGGGATGCGGCAAATTCCGATTGCTCCCCAGGTGTACTTGCCTCTATGTCAGGAACATCGGCAGAGAGGGAGATGTCTTCCTGCTCAGCCGCTTCAACCGGCACTGGCGGTTCTACGCGTGCTATCTCCTGTGCGAGAACAGGGGCGGGTATGTCTTCTGCGTTGGCGGATGCCTGCTCTGTCTCTTGCTGGGAGGATGCTTGAACGCTATAGCTATCAGGGACAAGGATCTCTTCGTGTACGCCCTCAGAGGACGTGTGAGGTGCAGCCTCTGCACCGGCATCTTCCTGCGTGCTTTTCGGCAGCTCTTCAGGCACTTGCGGCCAGGTAGCGATAGTGAGAGCTGCATCTTGACCTGTGGTCTTTTCCTTCTCGCCGCTAGTTTGTGCTGGCGCTTCTATAAATGCCGCAGGCTCCTGACCGGGTTGAGCGAGCATACCCCGATTGTTCCTGGCCCTCTTCTCCACCTGCATTATCTCTGCGATCTTTGCTGGTTGGATAGGGAGGTACCCATTGGCAGGCGTTTTCTGGAGAGGTGCGGCCGGGACAGCGCTGGCCGGACTCAGGGAGGCGATGAAGCTTTCGATGTTTGGATGACGATCTTCGCTGCGCCTGGCCAGCGCTTTGAGGATACCCCCCTCAATACGCGGGGAGAGCAGCAAATTAAACTGTGTGGGCGCGGCCGGCTCCTCGGTGGTATGCATGCGTTGCAGCGAGGCGAAGTCGGACGCGCTGAAGGGCACCTGCCTGGTGAACAATTCGTAGACAACGCATCCCAGTGCATATTGATCGCTCCGCCTGCTGGTAAAGCCTTGAAATTGTTCAGGCGCCATATAACGAGCAGAGTTTAGCGCCTGGAGGCTGACAGAATCGCCTGGTCCGCCCTGCATCCACGCTGGCCCGCTCATCGTAGTCCAGCCAAAATCGGCCAGCAGGATATGCCCCGTGCTGCTGAAGAGGATATTTTCGGGCTTGAGATTGCCGTGAACGATGTTAAAATGGTGGGCATACGTCAGCGCCTGCCCAACTTGCGAGAGGATGCTGATGACCTCCGGCACCGGGAAGAGGGACGTTCCCTGGCGCTGTATACGTTCGCGCAGAGACCCTTGAGGGGCGTACTCGCTAATCAAGTAGAGATCGTCCTCGAATGTGCCTGCGTCGAGCATGGGCAGGATATGAGGGTGCTTCAACATTCTAAGCAAGCGAACCTCGCGAAAAAAGAGGTCGCGGTTCCGCGCAGGGGTGTTGTGAAAGACCTTGATGGCAACGGTGACTTTGGGGATAGCCGTATGCTGGGCCATATAAATGCTGCTAGATTCACTGTTGGCAAGTCCGGTAATAATGCGATAATTACCGATGACTGTGTCTATATAGTTGTTTCTGCTCAGCATAGAGGTCCTTACTACCATGAAAACAGGCGCCTTCAGAACGACGCATACATAAAAAAGTATAGCTAGCTAGCTTGTGTTGTGTCAAACAAATAGCTGAATGGGGGATAGGCAGACGCGCCTCGACCTGCGTAGGGGCGATGGCTTCGGCTCCTCTTGTCCGCCGACATTCATGAGTTACCCCGAATTTTTGAAACACCCATTCAAAAAAAAACGAGGGTGCAGGGAGCGGAGCGTCCCTGCCGGGGTTCGGGGTGTCCCCGAAAAACGCTTTCCCCCC
>JALYVR010000626.1:0-3197 GCA_030853145.1 Chloroflexota bacterium
GCCCCATCCACCACAGCATGAAAAACAATACAAAGGAGATACCATCCAATGACAGAAGCAGTGATTGTGAGTGCGGTACGCACACCTATTGGGAGAGCGGGCAAGGGCGTCCTCAAAGATGTACGGCCCGATGACTTGGCCGCGCTGGCCGTGAAGGCCGCCGTTGAGCGTGTGCCACAACTTGATCGTTCACTTATCGAAGATGTCATTCTGGGCTGTGCCTTTCCCGAAGGTGAACAGGGCATGAACCTGGCTCGTCTCGTCGGCGCGTTGGCAGGTCTACCGGAGACTGCTGGCGGCGTGACCGTCAACCGCTTTTGCGCCTCTAGCTTGCAGGCGGTCAACATGGCGGCACAGAATATCATGCTCGGTATGGGAGACGTGATTATTGCTGGCGGCGTCGAGAGCATGTCACGCGTCCCAATGGGAGGCTTCAATCCCAGCTTTAATCCGCGCCTGATGAAGCCCCGTGATGATGAGAAGAGCAGTTCGCCCTATCCTCCCGGCGAGTTGGAATATGGCTATTCCAGCTATATTCCTATGGGCATGACGGCGGAGAACCTTGCCCGTGACTATGGCATCAGCCGCGAGGCACAGGATGCGTTCGCGCTGCGCAGCCATCAACGCGCTATTGCCGCAACCGACGATGGCACCTTCAAACGCGAGATCGTCCCGGTACCGTTGCCCAATGGTACCTTAATGGAGGTTGACGAGGGGCCACGCCGCGATACCACCCTGGCAAGGCTCGCAAGTCTGGAACCTGTCTTTATCAAAGGTGGGAGCGTGACTGCCGGTAATTCCAGCCCATTGAACGATGGAGCCTCCGCCGTTGTACTGATGTCGGCTGATCGGGCGCGTGAGTTGGACATTACGCCCCTCGCTCGCGTCATTTCGATGGCGGTAGCGGGTGTGCGTCCCGATATCATGGGCATTGGGCCGGTTCCCGCCATGAAAAAAGCCCTGCAACGCGCCGGACTGCAATTGAGCGATATCGATATTATCGAGTTGAACGAGGCCTTTGCCGCACAATCGCTCTCCGTCGTTCAGGCCATGGGCATTGACGAAGCGAAGCTCAATCCCCATGGTGGTGCTATCGCCCTGGGCCATCCGCTCGGCTGTAGTGGAGCGCGCCTCATCGCCACGCTGATCAACGATTTGCAGACGGCTGACAAACGATTGGGTATTGCCACACTCTGTATCGGCGGTGGACAGGGATTGGCTACCATCATTGAGAGGCTGGCATAACCATGACATATAGTATTAAGAAAGCGGCGGTACTCGGTGCTGGCGTGATGGGAGCAGCGATAGCTGCTCACCTCGCCAACGTCGGTATCCCCAGCTTGTTGCTTGACATTGTGCCGCCCGACGCGGGAAAAGACCGCGACAAAGTGGCACGCGTGGGTCTGGAAAAAGCTCTAAAAGCGCGACCTGCTGCGTTCTATAGTAAACGTGCCGCCAGCCTGGTAACAGTCGGCAATATCGAGGATGATTTGGAAGAACTGGCCGATGTCGATTGGATTATCGAGGCTGTGGTGGAGCGGCTGGATATCAAGCACGCCCTCTACACGAAGATCGAGCAGGTGCTGACACCCGGTACCATTATTACCTCCAATACGTCGGGTCTACCAGCTCATATGCTCACAGAAGGACGCAGCGAAGATTTCCGGCGTCACTTCCTTATCACTCACTTTTTCAATCCGGTGCGCTACATGCGCCTCCTGGAACTGGTACCGGATGTTGACACTGATCCGGAGGTGCTCCAATTTATGCAGCACTTCGCGACAGAGGTGCTGGGTAAAGGCGTCGTTTTCGGCAAAGATACGCCCAACTTCATCGCCAACCGCATTGGCGTCTACGGCTTTATGTCCGCGCTCAATTATGCTTTGCAAGAAGGCTACAGCGTTGCCGAGGTCGATGCCATTTTGGGGCCAAGCATGGGACGCCCCAAATCCGCGACCTTCCGTACCGCCGACCTCTCTGGTCTCGATACCACCGCCTACGTCGCCGCGAACCTCTATGCCAACGCGGTGGATGATCCGCAGCGCGAAATCTTCCAGGTTCCGGAGGTTGTACGCGCGATGGTACAGCGCGACTGGCTCGGTGAGAAGAGCGGACAAGGCTTCTATAAGCGCGTCAAAAATGCCGACGGCTCCTCGACGATCCTGGAATTGAACCTTAAAACACTGGAATACGAACCACAACAAAAGGTACGCTATCCCTCTTTGGGCGAAGCGCGTAATATTAGCGATCCGGCGCAGCGCAGCTTGGCCGTCCTCTCTGGAGATGACCGCGCCTCACAATTCGCACGGCAGACGACCGCCGACACCCTGTGCTATGCCGCAACTATCGCAGCGGATATTGCCGAGAGCATAGTTGCCATAGACGAGGCGATGCGCTGGGGCTTTAACTTCGAGCTGGGCAGCTTCGAGACCTGGGATGTGCTATTACAACAGCCAGAGGTGCTGCAAAAAGTGTTACAAGACCGCCCTCTGCCTGAACTGGTGCGCCGTGTCCAGGAAGAAGGGGCGGGAACCTTCTATACCGGCACAGCGGGGCAGCGGCAATACTTTGATTTCGCCAGTGGCACGTATCAGCCTGTGCCAAAGCCACAGGGTACCATCTCGTTGGCTGGCCTCAAGGTCGAGAACAAGGTGATTCGCGACAATGGTTCCGCTGCCTTGATCGATCTGGGTGATGGTGTTGCCTGTGTCGAGTTCCATACCAAGATGAACTCCATCGACGAGGGCATCATCGACATGCTGCACTATATCGTCGAGGAAGGTCAGAAAGAGTTTCGGGCCGTGGTCATTGGCAACGAGGCGGCTGATTTTTCGGCAGGTGCGAATCTCCTGCTCGTGTTGATGGGTGCGCGGCAAGGTGAATGGAAGATGCTCGAAGGGGCCATCAACGGTCTGCAACAGGCCCACCAATTGCTCAAATACAGTCCTATTCCCATCGTCGCGGCACCAGCGGGTCGCGCCCTCGGTGGTGGTTGCGAGATCATCATGCACACAAATCATGCTCGTGCTTACGCTGAGTCCTACATTGGACTGGTAGAGGTCGGCGTGGGGTTAGTACCGGCAGGTGGTGGCTGTAAAGAAATGCTGTTGCGCCAGGGCGCGAGCCTGGAGAGCCAGTTGGCACGCAAGAGGGGTGGGCCATTTACAGCATCACGGCGTTCCTTTGAGATCATCGCC
>JALYVR010000626.1:3207-3570 GCA_030853145.1 Chloroflexota bacterium
TTTCTTGCGCAAAGGCGATGCCATTACTGTGAACCGTGACCTGCTGCTGCGCGATGCCAAAGCCGATGCCTTACGATTGGCTGAGGCGCGTGAAGCGGGTAAGTGGCAACCACCAACGGCATCAATGTTGTTGCTACCGGGGCCAGGAGCGAGACTGGTGCTGGAACAGCAGGTGGAGAATATGTTGCTCACCGGCACGATTAGCGAACACGACGCGGTCGTTGGCCGTCATGTCGCTCGTGTCCTCACGGGAGGTGAGTGTTCACCAATCATGCCGCTTACCGAGCAACAGGTGCTTGACCTGGAACGGGCAGCCTTTCTCAGCCTCTGTGGCATGGAAAAGACTCAGGACCGTATCCAGGC
>JALYVR010000061.1 GCA_030853145.1 Chloroflexota bacterium
AACTCCTGCCGAAGTGTATTTTCACAAGGCATCAACTTCGTTTATTGGCAATCAATAGCCATCGAAAAGGAGGAAAGTAGCTCTTATTTCAACCGATTTTGGTGTCTTGACAACATGGGCCACCATAATGCCAGGTTTGTGGCCCAACAATGCCATCAATATGGATATTGACGAGGTCCTGCCAGGTTCGGACTCTCGCATATGTATTTGGTCCGAAAAACCCGTCGACCACGAGCGGTTTGAGACTGTTAATATGTGAATTGAGGTCTCTCTGAAGTTTTTTGACCACGCTGCCTGAACTGCCGTAGCCAATCGTTGGGGGACAGACTCTTGCAGGGCTATGCACATTCACAGCCTGGGTGGTCGCGGCAAAAGCCTGAGGTGTAGCGACGCTGGAGAAGGCAAACACTGCGATGAGCAGTGTACACAGCAGAATAGCAAGCATAAACTTATTTCGCATGAAACGTTTCTCCTTGTGAAAAGTACTACTAGTAACGAGTTCAACATTCAGTTCTGGAATGGAAAACACCTCCGTCTCTTCTCATCTCGCCATGACACTGTCTCTCTTTATTGGTTGCTTCCTTTCTCCTTCCTATGAAACAGAAAAGGGAGAAGAGCGTAATTCCTTTATGAATTACTGTTTAGAGTATAGAATAGGAAATGCACGATAGAGCGGTGCATTTTGAGACAGAGGCAGCATCTCGTCGAAAAGAGGATTTGGGCTATAACCATGATGAGCGATACACCTGGTTCCTTTGGATACTTACTCAACGTTTTTCGTAAGCGCAGACATCTCACCCAAAAGCACCTTGCTGCGGCAGTGGGTGTGCATCGCAACGCCATTGGCAGATGGGAGCAGGGAGACTTTCTGCCTGCAACCAGGGGCATCGTTCTTGAGCTTGCCCGCCACCTGATGCTGGACGAGTCAGAAACACGCCAGTTGCTGGAGGCCAGTTTGATTGCCCTCTCGCCGTACTGGCTGGTGCCCTTTCCGCGCAATCCCTTCTTCACCGGGCGTGAGGAGATCCTGGAGGCGCTCCACGCACAGTTAGGTGGCGAGCAGGTGGTGGCACTCACGCAATCGTATGCCCTGCATGGGCTGGGCGGCGTCGGCAAGACGCAGACCGTGTTGGAGTATGCTTACCGGCACGCCCTGGAGTACAGCGCCATCTTCTGGATCGGAGCAGAGACTTCCGAGACCGTCGTCTCCAATCTGATGCGCATCGCCGAGGTACTTCAGTTGCCAGAGCGAGAGGACAAAGATCAGCAACGTGTGCTCGCGGCAGTCCAACACTGGCTCACGACGCATAGCCAGTGGCTGCTGATCTGGGATAATGTAGAAGACCTGGCTGTGCTCGATCGCTTTTTGCCGGCTGCCCGAGCAGGGGCTATCCTGCTTACCACGCGCAGCCCTGTACTGGGAACGCTCGCGCGAGGGATCGACTTGTGGCCGATGGAGCACGAGGAAGGGATGCTACTTCTGTTGCGTCGCGCCAAAGTGCTGGCGCCAGAAGCCGGAAGCGGGCACCTGCAGCAGCTTGCCGTGAGCATGCCTGGTAACTATGCGGCTGCAGAGGAACTGGTCCAGGTCATGGACGGGCTGCCTCTGGCTCTCGACCAGGCAGGAGCCTACATCGAGGAGACGGGAGGCACCTTCTCAAGCTATCTGCGCCAGTATGAGCGCCAAAGCCACCAGTTGTTAGACCGACGGGGGAAATTCAGCGGAAATCACCCCCACTCCGTTGTCGCAACTCTCGAACTCGCCTGTCAACAGACTGCACAACGCAATCCAGCGGCTCTGGAGCTGCTCCGCTTCTGTGTATTTTTAGCTTCTGATGCTATCCCTGAGGAGCTTTTTGTCGAGGGGGCTGCCTTTCTCGGTCCGGTACTTGCACGAGTCGCGGCTAATCCTTCCCAACTCGATCTGGCGCTCGCCACACTGCGAAGTTTATCTCTGGTGCATCGGCATCCTGAAACACAGACGCTCTCTCTCCATCGCCTGGTGCAGGCTGTTCTGCAGAGTGGCATGAGTGAGCAGGAACAAGCGGTGTGGCAACAGCGGGTGATCCGCATTCTCTTTGCTCTCTTTCCAGAAGTCACTTATGAAACCTGGGGACAGTGCGAGCGCCTTCTGCCACATGTGCTGACCTGCGCGAGCGCCATCCAGGATGATACAGGAGACCAGGAACTGGCGGACGTGCTGAGGAAAGCGGCGGACTATCTACGCGAGCGTGCTCAATACGCACAAGCAGAATCGTTGTATCGGCAGGCCTTGCACATCCGAGAACAGGGGGGAAATCCGGAGCATCCCTGGATGGCCACACCACTCAAATGGCTAGCATACCTCTACTATGAGCAAGGGAAGTACGAGCAAGCAGAACCGTTATATCAGCAAGCCTTGCGCATCCGGGAACAGGCATATGGGCCGGAGCATTATCTGGTAGCCGAGCTGCTTGAGGGATTGGCCATGCTCTCTAGAAACAAGGGGAAGTATGCGCAGGCGGAGCAGCTTCTCCAGCGGGCTCTGTACATCCGAGAACAGACATTAGGAGCTGAACATCCTCAGGTGGCTTTTCCTCTCAATAGTTTGGCATTACTCTATGGGGAGCAGGGGAAGTATGAGCAAGCAAAGTCGCTCTATGAGCGAGCCTTACGCATCCGGGAGCAGACACTGGGAAGGGACCATCATCAGGTAGCCACCGTGCTCAACAACCTGGGGGAAATCTATAGGGAGCAGGGCAAGTATGCAGAGGCGGAACGGCTTTTCCAACGGGCCTTACGGATCAGGGAGCTAGCCCTGGGGTCTAACCATCCCCAGGTAGCTGAATCACTCAATGGACTGGCAAACATCTTCCGAGAACAGGGCAAGTATGCAGAGGCGGAGTCGCTCTATCAGCGTGGATTGCGAATCAGCGAGCAGAGCCAGGGGTCGGGACATCCCGATGTGGCTATAGCGCTTAATGGGCTTGCGACACTCTACTCGGAGCAAGGCGAGTATGCGGAGGCCGAAGTGCTCTTTCAGCGAGCGCTCTCGATTCGAGAACAGCATCTGGGTCAACAGCATCCTGAGACAGCGCAGACACTGCATGACTTGGCTATCTCTCAGCAGAAGCAGGGCAACCTGAGTGAAGCTCTCTCCTTCACTGAACGCGCTCTGGCGATCCGCTCTCAATCTCTGGGAAATACTCATCCCGATACGGTCGCCACGCGTACCCTTTATGCTCAGTTTGTCCAGGAGTTGGCGTGTGCGAAGCACGAGACGCCTTCTGCTTTGAAGATGGAAGAGTTTCCAGGCCCATCAGAAGAGAAGTTCTATCCAGAAAAAGTCTTTCTCCCTCTTCAAGAAACGGTCGATCCTTCTCCTTCCGAAGACGATCCTTTACAAGGATTCCTCGCTGCCTGCTGCGAATTGCACCCACGGGCCTGGAGCCGGTCTCGTGATCTGTGGCAGGCGTATGAACGCTGGGTGGAGCAGCATCACGAACATTTCCCCCTTTCACGATCAGCATTCATCGCGCAGTTGAAAGCGCATGACTGTCGCGCCGACCGGACCAAGACAGCGCGCATCTGGCGGGGGATCGCTCTTGTAAACAAAGATGATGACGGAAGGTGACGCGCCTCTCCAAAAGGGAAAAAACGATCAGCTCATGCATGAGACAGCGCATCAGATCTATATATGCTATACTTTATATAGGGAAGTAAGGTACTTTCGCACTAACTGGCGAGGCAAGCCATCGCCCCTACGGAGTCGCCGCCCGCTTTCTGCTCCCCTATCTTAAGTTCACGCTTATGAGGCAAGTCCCGTCCTATGGCCTTTATTTCATTTCATTACGCTTGACCTCCACTTTCAGCGGATTATTGCGAATATACTCTCGCTTCTGCCCTAACTCAAACTCGTTCCGAATAATATGCTCATAATACCCAGTTTGCCAGAAGCTTCCATCAGACATACAACGATACTAGTTACACCGGACAGCCATCACTGATTTATAGACTCTCACCACCTTGCCGATCGATATGGCAGCCACGCGCGATCAATCGTGCAGCTACGAAGAGCGAGCGACTTTCCAAGATCCCTGGAGCAAATCTCGGAGTGCTTGTTTCTTATAATGACTAATGTTATGATAAGGAAACAGTTTTATGGCTGTGACAGCGGCGGCTTCGCCGTCTCCTTATATGTAGGAGGAAATTTTATGGTAGTGCCAACGGCGCAACCTCAGACGCCCGAACAGCGTCCACCTGAGGCGGGCATGGTGGTGTGGCTGCGCAAACTCTGGTTATCGATCAGCCGTCCCCTCATTGCAGTGGTCCTGGCGATGCTTGTCGGCGGCATCGTCATTATGTTTACCTCGACTGGTTCACTGCTGGATCGCTTCAGTGCCGCCCTCACCGCGTACCAGTATCTCTACATCGGCTCGTTCGGCAGCCTCTTCAACTTCTCTTATACCCTGACAATCGTCACGCCGCTGATTCTCGCGGGCCTGTCGGTAGCCATCGCCTTTCGCGCGGGGCTGTTCAATATCGGGGCCGAGGGGCAGTTGGCCGTAGGCGCGATGACCGCCGGCATCATCGGCCTGAAGCTGGGTGCATGGCCTGGCTGGGCGCTGATCCCCCTGATGCTGCTTAGCAGTATGTTCGCGGGCGCTGTCTGGGGCGGGATTGTGGGCGCGCTGAAGGCCTGGCGCGGCGCGCACGAGGTAGTGACTACGATTATGCTCAACTGGATCGCCTTTTACGTCACTGATTACCTGATTGATGGGCCGTTCAAGGCTCCATTTCAGGCCAATCAGACGCAGACGCTGCCCGCGCAGGCTACCCTACCTAAAGTTTCTCTCCTCTATAACAACACCCTGGGTACCTTTCTCCCTAAGATCGCGCAGCCGGAAGGCTACCTGGTGGATGTGGGTATTTTCTTTGCGTTGCTGGCCCTGGTGATTTACTGGTTTCTGATGGCGCGTACTACCTTTGGCTATGAGGTGCGCGTGATCGGACAGAACCAGAAGGCCGCTAGATACGCGGGTATCTCTGTCAAGCGCAATATTTTTATGGTGATGGCCATCGCGGGTGCCTTCTCGGGTCTGGCGGGTGCCATCGGGTTAATGGGGCAGTTCCCGTACCAGTTGATTGGCTCTACGTTCAGTATAGACACCACAGGCTTCGATGCCATCGGGGTGGCGTTGCTTGGACGCACATCGGCAATAGGTGTGTTGATAGCTGCACTGCTCTTCGGCGGCCTGCGCCAGGGCAGTTCACTGATGCAATTGAAGGCCAATGTGCCCGGCGATCTGGTCTTTATCGTGCAGGCTCTGGTGCTATTTAGCATTGCAGCCGAGTTCCTGCCAGCGGCGCGGCGCGCCATATCCGGGCGCCTGGCGGCCAGTCGTAAGCCTGCTCTCGTACCGGCGATTGCGGGCCTGACCGTAGAGGACCTGCCTGCGAATGGCGCTGGAAGTGTGAGCGCGGTACACCCGGTGAGCCAGGAAGTGCCCGCTGAACACAGTGGCGAGAGTAGCCCTGGCGAGGATGGCCAGCGGGAGGCGGGTGGACAAGAATCTGATAAAAGCCTGAGCGAGGAGGGTTGACGATGTTTTTGCAGGTCTTATTCCGGGTACTGAGTTCCGCCGATCTCTGGCAGGCCACCCTACAGTTTGGCGCGCTGCTTCTGCTGCCGGCGCTGGCAGGTGTGATCTCTGAGCGCAGCGGCGTCGTCAATATCGCTATGGAAGGCATGATGCTCACCGGGGCGTACGCGGGCGTCATGACTACGCTGGCGTTTCACAGCGTGATTATCGGCGTGATCGGCGCGATGATCGCTGGAGGCCTGATGGCCCTGATTCACGCCATTGTCTCCATCAATTTCAATGCTAACCAGATCATTAGCGGCATCGCCATTAACCTGGCCGCGCTCGGTCTGACGAACTACCTGCTTTTCATTCAGACTGGCAATCAGGGCGTACCCACATTGTCAAATGCGCTGCGTCTTCCCACCATCTCCTGGGGGCCGCTGGTCAATATACCTTTTGTAGGACCGGTGCTCTTCCAGCAGAACATCATCTTCTACGTGGCGCTGATTATCCTGGTCGGTATTCACTACCTGCTCTTCCATACCAACATCGGGTTGCGCATCAGGGCCGTGGGCGAGCATCCGCATGCAGCCGATACCGCTGGCATCAATGTGCGCCTCGTGCGCTACCTGTGCGTAATCAGCGGCGGCTTTCTTTCGGGTTTGGCCGGCGCCTTTCTCTCTCTGGGCATCGCGGGCATCTTCAACTCGAATATGACCGCCGGGGCCGGCTTTATCGCGCTGGCGGCGATGGTCTTCGGTAAGTATACCCCTGTTGGTACGGCCCTGGCCTGCCTGATCTTTGGTCTGGGCCAGGCCCTCAGTGTGCGTATGCAGGATACGGGCATCTCGCCGAATCTCCTGGCCACGCTGCCTTATGTGTTCACGCTGGTGGCGTTGGTTGGCCTGGTGGGCCGCACTATAGCGCCCGCTGCCGATGGTATCCCCTACGAACCTGGCTCAGAATAAAGACGCGTACGGGCGCAAAGGGCGCTCGAAAGGAAGGTCGCCCATGCAAGAAAGTACAACGCTGCTCGAAGCTCAGGAACTGGCCGCGCCTCTGGCTGTCGAGATGCGCGCTATCAGTAAAGCCTGGCCTGGCGTGGTCGCCAACGATCAGGTCAATCTTCAGGTGCGCAAAGGCGAGATCCACGCGCTGGTCGGCGAGAATGGGGCCGGGAAGTCTACCTTGATGAACATCCTCTACGGCATGATCCGGCCTGACAGCGGCGAGATATACATTAACGGACAGCGCACGCATATCAGCGGGCCACGTGATGCGATTCGCCTGAAGATCGGTATGGTCCACCAGCATTTCATGCTGATCCCGCCGCTGACGGTGGCCGAGAATATCGTGCTGGGGCACGAGCCTGGTGGGCTGAGTGCTCCTTATGAGAGCCGCAAGGCGCGTACGCTCATCCTGGCATTAAGTAAGCAATATGGCTTGCCCATCGATCCCGATGCGCGCATTGAGAAGCTGTCCGTGGGTCTGCAACAGCGTGTTGAGATCCTCAAAACCCTGTATCGCGCCGCCGACATCTTGATTATGGATGAGCCGACCGGGGTGCTGACACCACAGGAGACGTTTGAACTCTTCGGCGTGCTGCGCGGCCTGGTCTCGCAGGGCAAGACGATCATCTTCATCACACACAAACTGCGCGAGGTGCTGCAACTCTCCGATCGCATCACGGTGCTCAGGCGTGGGAAGAACGCGGGCGGACTCATCACCAGCGAGACGAACCAGGCCGAGATCGCGCGGCTGATGGTAGGTCGCGAGGTGCTGCTGCGCGTCAATAAGACGCCAGCGCATCCTGGACCTATCGTGCTGCACATAGAGGATGTGCATGCGCTCTCGGATCGCGGTCTGGAGGCTCTGCACGGGGTAAGCTTCGATGTTCACGCGGGCGAGATCGTGGGGATCGCCGGGGTGGAGGGCAACGGGCAATCTGAGCTGGTTGAAGTGCTGACCGGCATGCGCAAGACTACCAGTGGGAAGATCACCATCACTCAGGTGCATGATGGGCAACCAGGCAGGACGCAGGATATCACGGTGATGGACGCGCGCCAGGAGCGCCTGGCTGGCATTGCCCACATTCCAGAAGATCGCCGGGGCAGCGGCCTCGTGCTCACGGACTCGATAGAGGATAATATGATCCTGGGGCGCGTCTCCTGGCCGCGGTTCTCCTGGCACGCGTTCGTGCTGCGGTTGCGCAACATCGCGAACTGGGCGCGGAGGCTGGTGAAAGAGTTTGATGTGCGGACGCCTTCCATTGAGGCGCCCGCGCGCTCCCTGTCCGGCGGCAACCAGCAGAAGATCATCATCGCGCGCGAATTTGCCTCGGAACCCATGGCCTTGATTGCCTCGCAGCCAACGCGCGGCGTCGATATCGGCGCCATCGAGTTTATCCACCGGCGCATCATCGAACAGCGCGATGCCGGCAAAGCGGTGCTGGTGATCTCCGCCGAACTGGATGAGATTCGCTCGCTCTCCGACCGCATCGCCGTGATCTACGAGGGGCAGATCGTGGATATCGTCTCGCCTGAAACCCCCGAACAGGATCTGGGCCTGATGATGACCGGAGGGAAAGCAGAGCAGGGTTACCACCCGGAATAATGCTGGTTCTCGAACCGGAAAGTCAGAATTGATAACGTGTGTGGCTGAAGGTGCCCTTGGCGAACGTGAGGATCCTGGTGGGCGTTACCGAGAACACCAGGGCCGTACCACCGCTTTCGTGGTGAAAGCTGCCGCTACGCACCTCATATTGCCATCGTCCGTCCCACTTCGTAGTAAACACCTCGGCGAGGCGTTTGAGCACGTCATCGTCAGTGAGCTGGATGGCGTTGCCCTCGACCACTATGTCTAACCCTTCGTCCCAGTGGTTGCAGCCGGTCGTCAGGATCACATGCGGATTGCTACTCAAATTCAGGGCCTTCTGTTCGGTGGCGCCGGTGGAGAAGTGGATGGCCCCATCAAGCCACACGGCAACGAGCGGAGTGACATGGGGTCGACCGTCGGCTCGGACCGTCGAGATCCAGAACAGCTCGGCCGTTTCGAGTACTCGACGCGTCTCATCCCATCTCGTGGCAATTGCATCCGGGTCGCTGAAGCGCGGGTCGATTGTCGTCACTGGTTCTTTCGAAAGCATTTCGTATCTCCTGGTGTCCTTTCAACGTAAAGACAGAAAGTCTCAAAGTAGAGTGTACGATGTTCATTCTAGCAGATGACCAGCAGAAAAACTTCTCCCATCTTGCTCTAAAGGGCTAGTCGGCGTCTTTCACGTTTATTTACCCATCAATGCCTTACAACGGTATTCCCAGCATGCGTGCCAGGCGCAGGACCTCGCCTCCGGTATTGAGATCGCGACTTTTGATGGCCGCCTCAGCGGCCTGGCGCAGCAGGAGGATGGCTTCGGGCGTGTTCAGGTCGGTTTCCATGGCGGCGCGGAAACGATTATTCAGCATACTGCCCATACTGTCGTCGTCTCCCGTGTGGTCGCCGACAATCTCGCGCACAACCTGGAAGAGGCGCGTGGTCTCCGTGGCCACCTCTAGATCCTCGGAGAAGCATTCCCAGGGATAGCGGTAGTGATGGTTCAGCAGCATGACGCGGATGGTAGCGGCGGTATGATCCTTGAGCAGGTTGCTCACCAGGGTCAGGTTTCCCAGGGACTTGCTCATCTTCTCGCCATCCTGGTACACCATGCCGGTATGCATCCAGATACGCGAGAAGGGCACCGCTCCCGTGAAGTGCTCTGACTGGGCGATCTCGCAGGTATGGTGTGGGAAGGCCAGGTCCGCGCCGCCGCCGTGGATATCTATTTGTGGGCCGAGGTAGCGCATAGACATGGCGCTGCACTCGATGTGCCAACCGGGGCGGCCAGGACCCCAGGGGCTGGGCCAGGCCGGCTCGCCGGGCGCCTGGGCCTGCCAGAGCACAAAGTCGAGCGGGTCCTGCTTGCGCTGGTCGTCGGGGTAGTTGCCGCGCTCGTTGGCGATAGTCAGCATAGATGGATAATCGTTCAGGCCAATCGCGCGCGCCAACGCGCCGAAGTCCGGGTCCTGGCGCACACTATAGTAGACATTGCCGCTACTCTCGTAGGCATAGCCGCCCGCGAGCAGCCCCTCGATCACCTCGATCATCGTCGCGGTCTCCTCGGTGGCGCGCGCGTAGACGTTGGGGCGGCGCACGTTCAAGGCGTCCATATCATTGAGGTAGCGCTCGGTTTCGCGCCGGCCCAGTTCGTCCCACGATAACCCCACCTCGCGCGCCTTACGCAGGATATCATCGTCGATATCGGTCACATTTTGCACATAGTTGACGGTATAACCAAGAGACTCAAGGTAGCGCGACAGCGTATCAAAAGAGGCATAGGTGAAGGCATGCCCCAGGTGGGTTGTATCATAGGGGGTCACGCCACATACATACATGCGGACAGTGTTGTCCTTAGGCGCAAGGACTTCGAGGGACTGGGTCAGCGTGTTAAACAGTTTCATGGTGTTCTCCAAGGCCGAACAGGCGGACGGCATTTGCTGTAGTGACCTGTGCTATCTCTTCCAGAGTCATGGCACGGAGCGCCGCCAGCTTCTGGGCAGTGTGTGTGACAAAAAGTGGCTCATTGCGTTTGGCGCGCAACGGCTGTGGAACCAGGTACGGGCTGTCCGTCTCGACCAGGATACGGTCGAGAGGGGCCAGCGCCGCTACCTCTGGTAGCGCGTTGCCCTGGCGTGTCAGCGGTCCGGCGAACGAGAGCATAAAACCCGCAAATTCCAGGCATTCCTCCGCTTGAGCGACAGTGCCCGAAAAACAATGAAAGACGCCCCGTAGGCCTTGCCCGTGCGCGCGCAGCAATTCGACGACATCATCATGAGAGTCGCGGACATGGATAATGCAGGGCAGATCGCAGTCGCGCGCGAGCTGTAAGTGCGCGCAAAAGACCGCGCGTTGTACCTCGCGCGGCGAGAGCATGCGAAAATAATCCAGCCCGAATTCGCCGATGGCGACCACCTCAGGCGCGCGCGCCATCTCGCGAAATTGCGCGCCCACCTCGTCGCTGTATGTGGTGGCATCGTGCGGGTGAACGCCGACGCCGGCGAACACCTGGCCGGGGTGCGCCCTGGCCAGGGCCAGGGCCGCGCGACTGGACGCCAGGTCGATGCCGGGATCAACGACACGGGTGACTCCACCCGCGTAGGCGGACTGAAGCACGGCTTCGCGGTCGGCCTGAAAGCGCGCGCTATCAACATGGGCGTGGCTATCAACGAGCAAAGAGTGCATCCTTTCCAGGTAGGCAGAGTGATTAGCTCAACAGGCAAAAAAAGAGAGATACGGGTCTGCACCTGCGTGTCATCAAGAAACTGCTGAGGCACCAACCGCCCATTATTATAGCACATAGACGCGGGCAAGGATGTTGCGTGTAGGGCGCAGGCCAGCGGCGCCCATACACGAAATGCATCTCGATTCGCGTAGGGGCGATGGCTTGCCTGTGCCCTGCTCCCCCATCGTATGCCAAGCTTCTCCCTACGGGACGGTTCCTTCTGTAGAGGGGGAAGGCAGCTTTGCCAGTTTGTAGCCGACATCGGGGATGGTCAGGATATAATGAGGGTGGCGTGGATCGTCTTCGAGCTTGCGGCGCAGGCGGCTGATATAGACCCAGATAAAGTCGATTTCGCGGTTGTATTCTGGCCCCCAGACTCGCTCCAGCAGCAACTCGTGAGTCATCACCATGCCTACGTTCTGCGCCAGCACCGAGAGGAGTTTATATTCTGTGCGACTAAGCTGCACAGGGTGGTCGCGCAGGAGGACGAGGTGCTGGGCGTGATCGATGACGAGGTCGCCGGTCTTGAAGATCGCCTTCGCGGGCGCCTGTTCGCCGTGAGATGAGCGGTGGCGCAGGCGCAGGCGCACTCTGGCAAGCAGTTCTTTCATGCCGAAAGGTTTGGTTAGCAGGTCGTCGGCCCCCAGGTCCAGGAGGCGTATGTGTTCATCTTCGTCGCCGCTATCGCAGAGCATAATTATAGGGGCCTGCGAGAATTCGCGCAGCCGGCGCAGGAGTTCAGGGGCGCGTATATCGGCCAGGTCGGCCAGGATAATGGCATCCGGCTCCGCCAGCTCAAGCTGGCGCAGGAACTGGACGCCGTGGTGGACAACCTGGACATGGTAGCCCTGCTCTTCCAGGTTCGCGCGCAGGTAGCGGGCGATGCGTGTGTCGCTCTCAGCGACCAGGATATGGGTGTGTTGGTCATGCCGGCGCGGCGCGCCAGCGGTGGGCTGGAGCGGCATGGCAAGCGGCCCGCTGGGTGGCGCAAGCTGCGCGTATTCGCGCGATGACGCTACCTGGGCCGCTAACGGCAGGGTGAAATAGAAGGTCGCGCCCTGGCCGGGGCCAGGCGAGTCGGCCCAGATCTTGCCGCCGTGTGCCTCGATGGTGGCGCGGACAATTGCCAGGCCCAGGCCGCTACCGCCGGATTTCTCCTCAGGCTGCTGGATGCGATAGAAGCGATCAAAGATGCGATCCAGGTGTTCAGACGCGATGCCTACACCCTCGTCGGCGACGCTCACGCGCAGGGCATCCTCGCTGGCCTCCACCTGGACCTTGACACTGCCGCCCGGCGCGGAATAAGCGATGGCGTTGCCGAGCAGGTGATTCAGTGCTTGCTCGATGCGCAGTGGATCGCAGAGCAGGTTGGGGATGCTAGGCGGCGCATGCAGGAGAAAACGCAGGCGCGGTGCCTCCTTTTGCCAGCGTTCTAGCGAATGTTGCAACAACTCAAGGAAGTTCACCTGGGCCAGGCGCAGGGTCTGCGTGCCCGCGTCGAGCCGCCACACGTCCAGTAGCGTATTGAGCACCTCGTGCAGGCGGTCCGCCTGGGTATCGATCATCTGGAGCATCTCGTGCTGCATAGCGGGGTCCCAGCGCGTCGTGGTGCCGAGCAACGTCGTAGCACAGCCTTTAATGATGGCCAGTGGCGTCTTCAGTTCGTGAGCCGCCTGCCCCAGCGTCTCGCCGCGCGCCTGGGCGGAGGCGCGTTCCAGGGTAATATCATCGAGGAGCACACCCCGGCCCAGCAGGCCACCGCCGGTATCGCGGATGGGGAAGCACTGCACGCGCAACCAATGGATGGCGGCATCCACCAGGGCCAGGTCGGTCGAGTCCTCCTGTTCGGGATGCTGCCAGAGACGATCCAGTTCGAGTTTCGCGCGGTCGGGGTCGGCGGCGCGCGCCAGCAGTTGCTGGCGCACATCGAAGATCGGCTCGGCGAGCAGTGCGTGCTGGCCCACGCCAAGGAGGCGCTGCGCGTTTGTGTTGGAGTAGGTGATCCGCTCTTTCGGGTTCAACAGCAGAAAGCCGCTGCGCATATTGGCGGCGACCCCGGCCAGAAGAGTATGCTCCTGGCTAGATTCCACCAGCGACGAGGGACGTGTTTCCGCTGCTGGCATATTCAATGGCGTTTCGGCCCACCGGCCCTCATTGCCCGTGTTTGCCCCGTTCCCAGCAGTGGAATCCATAAAAAAGACACCTTTCCCGTTGGCTCGAATATATCTGCGCTATTGATATTCTAGCAAGCAGGTCAAGGC
>JALYVR010000627.1 GCA_030853145.1 Chloroflexota bacterium
TGACAAGCCCGCCAGTTCACCGGTGAACTGGCGGGCTTGTCACCGGCGCCCCTACCCTTCCTTCACATCATTTGCCCTTCACACCCCCTACCTCTGATTATCCATACGCATATTGCTTATCCACAACCAGATGGCCGAACCACCTTCTTCATCTGCCAGCGAAGCATGAATAAAGTATTTACAATCTTTTCAATAGTACTGCCATAGCAAAGAACCAGGAAGCGGATACAATGACAATACACGCATTAAGCGACCTTTAAATTGGCAAAACATTATGCAAACTATGTTCACAGCAAAATCTATGAGTCTGCACACCTTCTTTTGATGTATATACTATGTTATATATGTGTAAGTAGTTTGTACAATACACAGGAGGTTAAAAATCATGCTTGCCTTTGCCACCCAGGAACCCGAAACGGTTGCTATTTCCAGTGTACCTGCTGGGCCTATGCCACAAAATCCGTCGGTAGAAGTCGATGTGAAGCCAGAGGTACACGAGCAATATGTGCTGGTCTCCCGCGCGCTCCAGGGCGACCAGGAGGCGTTTGCCGGCATCGTCGCGCAGTATAGCTCGTCGATGTTGCGGACGGCCTATCTGATCGTCGAGGATCGCGACGTTGCCGAGGATGTGGTGCAGGACGCTTTTATCCAGGCCTGGCACCATCTGCCGGACCTGCGTGAAGCTGGCGCGCTTCGTCCCTGGTTGATGCGTATCGTTGTCAACCAGTGTATTAGCTTCAAGCGGCGCGTGGCCCGCTCCAGCGCCTTCATGCGCCAGGCGCTCTCCGAGCAGGAGACCGATATGCTCGCGCAGGTGGCGGACCACTTTAAGGGGCGGATGGAGCGCGACTGGGACCTGGCGCATGCCATCAAAAATCTGCCGGCCAGGCAGCGGGTGGCAATTGTGCTCCATTACTACAATGGTATGACGCTGCCAGAGATGGCACACACGCTACACATATCGGAAAATACCCTGAAAAAGCGCATCCAGGCGGCACTGGCCAACCTGCGGCAGGTGCTGCGCTCCGAGGGGGGCGAAACCGCTTTTCCGCGTCACGCGCTGCCGCGTTTCGCTACGTCAGTTGCCTTGAGTCCTGCGGGATAAGCAGCGCCCTGCCATCGCGGTCTCTATGCGTTATCCCCGCCAGGCTAAGCAGGGTGGGGGCTACATCCATGACCGTGATGTCCCGCGTCTCGTCGGCCAGCGCGGCTGCGCGTGGGATATTTCCCAGCAGGAACACGCCGTGCATCCGATGCGCTCCTGAAATCAGGCGGTGGACTACATTCGAGCTTACCAGATTGATATACAGGTTTTCGCTGACACCGAAGTCGCTCAATAGCTCAAAGAGGATATCGGGGAAGAGGTGCGTATGCGTTCCCTGGTACACCTGTTCGCGCCTCCTGGCCCAGTGAACCACAGGACGGCCTTTCGGTTGCAACTGCACCAGGCGCTGAATGAGTGTCTCGCATAGCTCGTCGTAGTCCTGGCCGGCCTGCTCTATACACGCGCGGTTGAGGTTGATGCCTCCAAAGGCGCTTATGCCCCCGATGTCAGCCACCTGGGCCATCGTCGCCTGCTGATCGATAACGTACGCTGGTCGCGGCGGCCGTGGTCGCCTCTGCAGGTGCTGGGCGATGTCTGGCGAGCGGAACTGCGCCAGCAGCTCCATCGAACGCGTCCTGGCGCGTTCAGCGAGGTAATGGCGGTCGAGCAGGCGCACCGATCGTACATGGGGCGTAAGCAGGCCCTGGGTACGCAACCACTCGTTCAGGTTGAGCCGCTGGGTGCAGCGTCGCCCATGCCCATAGCCGCTGACAACCGCCAGCATACAATCAGGGGGCATATGCGAGCGGTATTGCCCGATAATCTGGTCCAGCAAACGATAGAAGTCGTGGATGCGGCTGGAGTGTTCGTTGCGACCTGGGTAGGTGGGATCGCTGGGGTCGCTGTAGCGCCAGAACAGGTGCTGTACATAGTCCAGGGCCTCTAACTGTAGAAAGAAGAGGTCCCAGGCTTCCTGATAAAAGAGTTCCAGGCCCAATTCTGCCTGCTGGACCGTCAGCTCATAGAGGGAGCGATAAAAGTCCCCCGGCTGATTGATAACCGATGTTCCCATCACATCCAGGAGAGATGGGAAGGCGCGGCTGAGAGAGACAGCCTCTGGCGTAATACTGGTACTCAGGCCCTTGGCATCGAGCGGAGGCAGCGAGAGCATGATGCCGTTCACCGGCCAGGCCGGGTAGGCAAGATACGGGTTCAGCACGCAGACGCGTCTTCCAGCCTCTCCTACCAGGTCCCAGAATGTCTGACCCTGCAAGATCGCCGCCGCCCATGAGACCTCCTGGGAACCCGGCTCATCCGTTCGGCTGAGCATGCCGTGATTGGCGGGATTGAGGCCCGTGTAGACGCTGGCCCAGGCCGGTGGGGCTTCAGGAGGAAAGGTCGATTTCAGCTCTAAAAACGGCGACTCCAACATCAAACGCCGCAGGTTGGGCAGCGATGGGCCGTACACGCGCAGCAGGTCCGCATCCATGCCATCGATGCCAATGATTGCGACTCTTCCCATAACAACCAACCTCTTCCGTTCGATACCTACAAAGGATGCTCCGTTTTAGAGCGCGCGTGGCGGCTCAAAGCGCTGCCAGTAACGCAAGATGTCATCGACCATACTGGCCTCACAACGAACCTGGAAAATGCCCTGCTGGATCGTGGTCTGGAAGTATGCGATAGTCGTATGATCTAATGGCTCGCTTGCCGCCAGCGTCAGTACGCCGCGTTCGGCTCCCACGGGAACACAGCGATAGCGGTTGGCCAGTTCATACGGGAACAGATGCAACAGGCGCGGCGAAGGATATTGTGTGAGGAAAGCCAGGTAGGGCATGCCGTCGTTTTCGTCGGACCGCTGCTCCTGCAATGAGGGCGTAGCAAGCTGTTCTGCGGCCCCATCCACATCTACCACCACAGCGCACTTTGACTGCAAGCGCTGCCACAAATTGTGTGCCGCCGCGCCACAGATAATCTGTATTTCGTGCTCGACATCTACCAGCAACGCTTCGATGCGCCGCACCACTGCCTGCGCGCCGGTAGGAGGCGTTGCGGGCAACACCAACGCGCAGACTTTTCCCAGCAGCAAAACGCTATCGCTCCTGCGTATATTGCCACGAATGCGCAGGGCCGCGCGCCGCAGATTCACCTCTGATCTCTCCGTGGCCTGTATATAGACAAGAGACACCTGATCATCACATGCCTGGCCTGTACCGGAGCTATGTACCCCCCCATTCATCTACCACCACCCCAATTGCCCACGCCTCTTTCTTTCCCTCGTGTTTGTAGCATAGAGCGCGCTCATGCATTTTATATGGATAATGGGGTTGAGGTCAGGTTGAGATAAGTGGTAGTGAGTAGAGGAAAACATATATTCTGCTTATTCAATTGTTAACATAATTCAGACAGAAATTACCCGTTTACAACTATTTAGCTCTACGCATCCTTGTTCCCGCATGGCATACTAGTATTATGTAAAACTTGTGCTGGACCGCGTAGGGGCGCTGGC
>JALYVR010000628.1 GCA_030853145.1 Chloroflexota bacterium
ACCAGAAATAGCGTGCAGTACTTGACGCGTCTATCGATGGAGCGTGTAGCTCCCAGGCAGCCGCAGAGCGCGAGGATAGAATTCAGCACGAGCATCGGCTCTTTGCTGGTAGGGAAAAATAACAGGTTTATATAGAACGGTATGTTCTCGGCATTCACCTGAATAAATGGCTGCTCGCTTGCATCTGTACCAAGAACAGGTGGGTGACTGAGCTTCACAACCACCAGTTGCGCCGCGATCACACTGGCCCCCAGAGCCGCCGCAAACCACCAGTGCTTGTTGTAGAGCACTGCCGGCAGACGATGCCTGCCGTCTCTGCTGAAGAGCAGGACGCCGATGAGCAGCGCCGGCAAGATGATAAACACCTCCTCGTGGCTCAGGTAATCTACAACCAGGCAGGCTACCGCCAGGTACGCCACGCGCGCACGGCCTGGCTCCCGCGCGCCCCTATAGAATAAATAGAACACCACAATCGTCAACATCTGGGCTTGCTCATACATACGTACCTGCCGTCCCCACACCAGGGTCATAGGAGAGAGGGCCAGCATAGCTGTTGCCAGCAAAGCCACGCGCCGCTCAAAAAAGTAACAGCCCACAAAGTACAACAGCGGCAGGCTGGCTATATACTCGATGGCGCTCAGCGCGCGAGGTATCCCCGCCTGGTCGCCGAAGATGAGCATAAACAGAGCCAGACAGTAGGAGTATAACTCTCCTTTGGGATAGATAAAGCCAGAGATCAAGGCCGGATAGCCGTGAGCCAGAATGCCCTTAGCGGCATCGAAGCTTGTAAGTTCATCCTGCCAGTACGGCTCGTAGGCTAGATTATAGAAGATGAGCGGGATCGCCACCAGGATCAGCAGGAACAGCGCCCAATGAGTACGCAGCAGGTGAAGCCTTGTCAGCGGACAAGAGGAGCCGAAGCCTCGCCCTACCGTATCGACCTCCGTTGGCTGCTGCAGAGCGCGGTAGGCACTGAGCAGGCCACGTTGCGCAGGTATGCCATCCGCCTGTTTCTCGAAGCCTGGCTCGCAGGTAACATGCAGCGCCTGCCCGGTCGCGCCAGAGCGTTGCCAGGCATTCAGGCAGAGCAAGAGGTAACCTAGCGCCACCAGGATCAGCAACACGCTTCCCCAGAACCACGTGTAGGGGAATGGTTGGGGCAACTGCGGCTCGCGGGAGAGCACGAGCAGTAGCGCTTCACAGCTCAGGGCGGGCAGGTACGCCAGGCTCGCCGTCTCTAGCGCCTCGCGGTGCGAACGTGAGAAGCGACGCATGATGGTAAGAGCAAGCAACAGCCAGAGACCCAGGACCGCGCCCACCGTGAGCAAAATCACCTGGCATACAAGAATAAGCGGTATAGCCTGGACGTTATTCGGCCTGCTACTGTCAGACAGATAAAATGAGCGCAACATGCCGGGGCGACTGACCAACACCGGTGAAGGCCACGCGAGCGCTGCCGCGTCTCCTCGCGTCCAACCTGCGACAAATTGTCGCGATGCATGCCACTCGTTCCCAGCGCTATCAGGTGTAATCCAGGTATGATGATTCGAGCTATCGCCGGCGAGCACCTCCACCAGCGCGGCCGTATTGAGATTGTTCAAGCCTGCGACGGCGGAGTTTCCGGGGTCCGCAACGGAGACCGCGATGGTATTTACGCCTGCATGCACGTACGACGAAATATCGTACATCCCCAGCACCAGACCCGCACGCCGGGCAACAGTAACACCGGGACTAAAATAGTCCACCAGGCTGCTTTGAGAGGCTGTGGGTTGGCCATTCCATTGCGCGAACAACATGCCATTGATGAAGATAGTGGCCGTGCCATTCGCGCCAACACGCAGCCAGGTAGACGAGGTAGCGGGAGGCAGCGAAAGGCGCTGTATGAAGTACGCCTGCCGGCCGGCTCCGGGACTCATCCAGTGGGCCGCCAACGGTTGCGCGTAGAGCAGCGGATTCACCGCCAGCGTCAGGTCCGACGGCGGGTCCGGCGGCGGGAACGCGGGCAACCAGGAACTCGCATCAAACGCGCTCAATGCCCAGGCAGTGGCTTGTAGGTAGCGCGGGAAAACAGCGGTGCTGCGGATAGTCGCCAGCCAGCGACTACCCGTCCCTTGATAATAGGCCATTTTTCCTTCTACTATACCCACCACAGCCCGCACGCGAGGCAACTGCTGATCGAGATTCGCCACCCGGACCGCGACTACATTCGCACCGCCCTGCAGGGCCGACGTGATATCGTACATATAGGCGCGCGAAGCACCGGCATCCAGAAAATCTGCCGCGTTCGAGCCTATATATGTGCCATTCACAAAGAGGCGAAAGACCTGACTGGCCTCAATCGTCACATACGCTGTGTCCGGCATACTATTGAACGCGACCGTATCACGAAAATAGGCGACTGGTGCAGTGCCATCGTCTGCCTGGATCCACTGCGCCCCCTGCCAATCAGGCGTAAAACTGGCGCGATGCGGCACAAGAAAATATTGGCAGGAAAACCACCCGCTGCCCACGCAGGCCAGAAGTAGGCATAGCCACATCATACGTTGGAATGAAAACATCTTCCCCCCCCACAAAACGTGCTAGCGCAATCCTGATAGTTCTTCGCGCGCGGTATTGTTGTGATAATACGGATCAAGCTCTACCGCCCGCAACAGGAGTGCGCGCGCATCTAGATCATAGCCCAGGCCAATTTCTCCCAATGCGATATAGGTATAGGCCGATGATTGAATATCGTCGGAGGCATTGAGGAGCACAACATTGTTCATTTGTCTGATACAACCGCTATAGTCATGAAGCTCATATTGAATACGCCCTATAAGATAGTAGCCATAGATATTGGTAGGATCTATACGCACCAGCAATTGTGACCAGCTCAGGACGCTATCATCACCTGTCACCTGGCCTGGTGGCTGGTCTTTCAATGGCTTCTGCGCCTCCATGATATTTTCAAGTATGCTACTCGTTTCGGCCGTTATCCAGGGAGCAACCTGGCCCGGATGCCAGAGCGCGATCATCTGCTGGTAGGCAGCGAGGAAATCGCGGTGCTGCATATAGATGCTCGCGAGATAGGCATGGCTATCAACGCTCTGGGTATCGTCGCGCAGGAAATACAGCGCCCTCCCTCGCTCCACGTGATAGTATGCCACGTTATCAAGCGCGGGATTAAGTGTACGGGCCGCGTCCAGCCAGCTCAGCGCGAGGCCATAGTCTCCAGATGCCGCCACCCTACCAGCCTCGTATTCGCACGCCAGTCCGGTTGGGGCGCGGCCCGCAACCACAACCAGCGCCAGCAGACCGGCAATCGCCAGCCAGGGTACGGCCCGACGCCTACCAGCGCGTGCAACGAAGGGCTGCGACACGGGAAAGAGCCTGCTACTCATCACCAGCCAGGCGCCGGCACAGGGGAACAGCAGTCCTGGCAAAGCGCAGTCGAGCAGGAGGCAGAAGCGATCGCGCAGCGAGGATACATCCAGGCTCAGGGGTTGGAGAGCGATAAGCTGGACCGAGGAATTATAACCGAAATGATTGGCCGCCAGCAGCCACTGCGTCTCA
>JALYVR010000062.1 GCA_030853145.1 Chloroflexota bacterium
CTCTCTCACCGTTATTCATCCAACTGAAGTGGCATACGCGAATATGAAAGCGTGGACATTATAGTTTCGCGGAGACCAGAGGCGCTGAAGGATCATTATTGCTGTTGCGCATCCTGATGGAAAGAACTTCCCTCTTCTAGTTCATAGCCTTCTTGCGAAGCGGGCACCCAGTCGGCCTCAAGCGAGAGATCAGCGCTGGGGGGCGGCAATTCGGTAGGATAGATGCGCACAATAACCGAGAGTTCGCTCTCAGCTTTCCCACGAAAGATGCCATGAGTGGGTGGCACATCTGCGTAATCGCGCCCGACTGCCACACGGATATGGCGGTCACCAGCCAGCATATTATTGGTGGGATCAAAGCCGACCCAGCCATAACCCGGCAGGAGTCCCTCCACCCAGGCGTGCGTAGCGCCATCAGCAGAGCGGCCTGTGTGCTCTCGCTGGTGAAACAGATAACCGCTCACATACCGGCAGGGAATACCCAGCGAGCGCACCAGTGCAATCATAATATGGGCAAAGTCCTGGCAGACGCCCCGGCGGATACGCAGCGCGTCATCGATGGGAGAATCAACGCGCGTATTTTGTTTAGCATACTCGAAAGTGGTATAGACGGCAGCATTAATATCCTGAACGACTGTCAAAGGATCGTCCCGTCGCCTTATCTGCAATTCAGCAATGAGGCTGGAGAGGAGTTCTGTTGACTGAGTAAAGTGGCTGGGATGCAGGGTATCCCAATACGCGTCATCCGCCGTCAGCGCATCTAGCTCATCCCAGGCGGCAGGCGTCAGCGCCTCAGGCAAGGGGAGTGGAGAAGATAGTTCAACAATCGTCTCTGCCGTGATCGTCAGATGATTATGGCGGTTGGGCACATCAAAATGATGTACCCGGTTGCCGTTTTCGCCGCGATAATTGAAGATCTGCGCCGCCGGACTGGTTTTCAGGCGAAAGTCGAGGCAGCGCTGTGGTCCCTCGCTGCGCGGTTGGATGCGCACCTCCATTATACTTTCGCTGATCGGCGCGCTATAGCGAAATTTTGTCGTGTGGCGCACGGTATAATACATCTTGCCTCTCCCTCTCGCGTATGGCCTCTCAGGCTTGTCGGGATGCGCGCTCCGCCAGGACTACCTCAATGGGATAGTCCATATAGCCCTGATAGATAGCCTTGTGGATCTGTGAGCACTGGCGCTGAATATTCTCCAGATAGGCATGAACATCCTGAATGACATCTTCTACCTGATCATATTCCAGCGCGGAACGCAACCGCCCCGCCAGGCGTTCAATACGGCCAGGACGCCGGGTACGCGTGGCCCGCGCGATAGATTGTAAGCCCGCTTGCAGCATGCCAGCCGCGAAACGGATTGAACGGGGCGACTCTGGATTGAACAGGAGGAATTCGGCAATGCGCTCAGGCCGGATCTGGGCCGCGGTATATACCTTGCAATAGGCCTCAAACGAGGCGCAGGAGCGCAAGAGCCCCACCCAGTCCTGATAATAGTTGAGATGGTCGATGGTCGCTTGAATATCCGCTAGCTCACTCTCGAAAAAAGTTTGAAAATGGACATCGATGAGCGTCGCGGTAGCAGAGGCACGTTCGATAAATTTTCCCACGCGGATAAAATGCCACCCCTCGCTGTGATTCATCGTAGCATCAGTAATCCCCTGAAAAAGCTGCACACCCTCTTTGACGTTGCTGAAAAAGACGTGGGGCTTGGCGAACCAGAGTTCGTCGATACTGGTCTGCCTGATCTGTAGATAGAGCCGATTGATCTGTTCCCACATTTCTGAGCTGATCTGTTCACGCACTTGCCTGGCGTTCTCACGAGCAGCCGCGATAGAATAGCCAATTGAGGTCGTGGTGGAGGTCTCGAAAGTGAACAACTCTGTGATGCTATAGGAACTATCGATCTTGTCATCGGTAGCGGGAGTACTCAGGCTGGCGCGCAGACGCTGCCAGCGCGGCTGTTCCTCTTGCGTGCTATGGTCGAGCATTTGATGCAAACTGACATCAAGGAGCCGGGCGGTATGTTCAGCTCGCTCCAGGTAGCGGCTCATCCAGTAGAGATTATCTGCGACCCTTGAGAGCATAGCCCACCAATCCTTTCACTGCGCGCCTACATCCCTGTTTGGCTAAACGCCTGTTTTTATGTGTAGAGCACCCAGGTATCTTTACTTCCGCCTCCCTGCGAGGAATTGACAACGAGCGATCCGCGCTGCAGAGCGACACGCGTCAGGCCACCGGGTACGATATTCACCTGGTCACTGTGCAGAATAAATGGACGAAGATCGACGTGGCGTGGCTCTATCTGACCCTCCAGGAAGCAGGGGGCGCGCGAGAGGGCCAGGGTGGGCTGAGCGATATAATTGCGAGGATCGGCGCTGATGCGCCTGCGAAACTCCTCGCGCTGCTCCGATGTGCTATAGGGTCCAATAAGCATACCATAGCCGCCAGATTCGCCTACCGCTTTGACGACCAGCTTGTCCAGGTTCTCCAGCACGTACTTACGCTGCAGATCATCGCTCAGCAGGTACGTTTCAACATTTGGGAGGATGGCATCCTCATTCAGGTAATACCGGATGATTTTAGGCAGGTACGCATAGATGGCCTTGTCGTCTGCCACACCACTCCCAATCGCATTAGCGAGCGCGACATTGCCAGCCCGGTACGCATTGAACAGGCCGGGGACACCCAGCCTGGAACCGGACTTAAAAATCAGGGGATCGAGATAATCATCATCAATGCGGCGGTAGATGACATCGACCCGGCGCAGGCCATCAGTGGTGCGCATATAGATCACGTTGTCGTGCGCCAGGAGATCGCGCCCCTCAACCAGCTCAATGCCCATCTGACGCGCCAGAAAGGTATGCTCAAAATAGGCCGAATTGTAGACTCCCGGTGTGAGCAGGACAATAGTGGGATTGGGCTGGGCTGGCGAGGCCAATGAGAGAAGCGTATTGAGAAGAGCCTGCCCATAGTGCTCGACCGAGCGCACATCGTGGCTCACAAAGAGCGAGGGCAAAATGCGCTTCATCACCTCCCGATTGGCGAGCATGTAGGAGACACCGCTGGGCACGCGCAAGTTATCTTCCAGCACAGCGAACTGGCCATCAGGGAGACGAACCAGGTCGGTGCCCCCAATCGACACATAGCTATCCAGCGGGACAGTGATCCCACGCATCTCGTGCCGGTAATGGTGACAACTATAGACAAGTGCTCGTGGCACTACCTTGTCTTGCAAAATATGTTCGTCATGATAGATGTCTTTGAGAAAAAGGTTGAGCGCGGTAATGCGCTGCGTCAGACCGCGTTCAAGCGTGGTCCATTCGTGCGCGGTAATGATGCGTGGCAAAAGGTCATAGGGCCAGATGCGCTCGGTGCCCTCATCATCGCCATAGACCGTGAAGGTGATGCCCTGGTTCAAAAAAATCATATCGGCATCCTGTTGAAGCTGATGGAGCACCTCAGCAGGAATCTCTAACAGGCTGTGAAATAACTTCTGGTAAGCAGGATGGGGATGTCCACCTGCGTCGAACATCTCATCATACACGTTTGCAAAATCGTAGTGAGTGAAAGGTGGAGGCAGCGCGGACTGCCTGGAGGTGTCAGGTACTATCATAGCAAAATCCCCGGAGCTTAAAAGCACACACGGCAGGGTATGAGGCACCATAGCCATGATCATCCAGCGCTGGTATATAGTCTAATACTAACTGGAAAGAGAGCGTGTTGTCAAGCCAAAGCGGGAGATTCTAACGTATAATACCTACAGAGATGTCGGCTGTTTGTTTTCGCAGGAAAGCCGATAGCCATTATTAGCGAAGGAACCTGAAACACCATGCATATTCGAGTAGGATGCGAATTCTCTTATGAGGCAAGCTGGCCTACCCCCACTGTATTACTGGTGCAACCTCACCCTGATGTGCCCCATACTATTGTGCGCGAGGAATGGAAATTCACTCCTGAGTTGCCTATGCACACCTACCACGATATATATGGCAATCGCTGCCAGCGTCTCCTTCTCCCATCCGGGATGCATACGCTGTACTACGATGCACTGGTTGAGGTGCCCGCTACCTGGGACGAGACGGCGTCCGCTGCCGCACAGATGCCTGTGGAGGATCTCCCCGACGATGTGTTGCTCTATACGCTGGCGAGTCGCTTCTGTCTCTCGGATGTGCTTTCTAATACCGCCTGGCGGCTCTTCGGTGACATAAAACCCGGTTGGGAACGCGTACAGGCGATCTGTGATTGGGTCCATGAGACGATCCGCTTTCAGTATGGCACCAGCACACCTCTCACAACCGCGGTGGATGTCTATGTGGAAGGGGTGGGAGTTTGCCGGGATTTTACGCACTTAGCAGTGACATTCTGCCGCGCGCTCAATATTCCCACGCGCTATGTCTTTGGCTATATTCCAGATATCGGCGTCCCAGTTTCCGATGCGCCCATGGACTTCTGCGCCTGGATGGAGGTCTACCTGGACGGCCACTGGTGGACCTTCGATCCGCGCAACAATACGCCGCGCATTGGGCGTGTCCTGATTGGACGTGGACGCGATGCCCTGGATGTCGCGATGGTAACCTCCTATGGATCACCTACGTTGAAACGCATGACTGTGTGGGCGGACGAGGCTCCGGTAGAAGGAGCCACAACGACTTCCGCTCAAGAAGCAGATACATCTGCGAGTGAGGATTCCGTTAGCATATGAAGCATGGTTTACCAGACCTTGAGAGCGCCATTGCGGCCATCGACCTGTCTGACCACCAGACGGTGGACTGGTCGCGTGTCCAGCACAGCGCCTACCTGATTCACCAGCACCTGCGCTATGAATACCCAGGCCCCATCCAGAACCTGCAACAGCGCCTGATGATTCTACCCCCCCAGCAGCATGGCGACCAGCGCCTGGTCGATTATCGCCTGACGGTGACCAATCCTTCGGTGGAGACAACATATAGCGTGGATGATTTTGGCAATACAGAGATCATCATCTGCGTTCCCTCTGTCGAACACAGTATTGACTTTGAAGCCTGGATTCTGGTGGAGCGACTAGCCGCTGTGGGACCATATTACCTGTCCGCACGCGACCTGGCCAACCCACAATATGTCAAGCCGTCGCGCTTAACTCACCCTGATGAAATCCTGTGCGAAATCGCAGCCCGCTTCAAGGCCGCAGGCAAACAGGAAATAGAGCTGGCCCACCAGATTAACACGTGGGTCTATCAGACGATGAGTTACGCCCATGAGGTGACCGGCATTCACACCACGGCGGCCGAGGCGCTGGCCTTAAAACAGGGGGTCTGTCAGGACTATGCCCACATTATGGTCGCCCTCTGCCGCCTCTGTGCGTTGCCAACTCGCTATGTCTCCGGGCACCTGCTAGGAGAGGGTGGTACTCATGCCTGGGTAGAGGTTCTCTTGCCAGTTGACGAAGATCCTGAGGCAGCGCTCGTTGTCCCGCTTGACCCAACGCATGGCCGACCAGCGGGGTTCAACTATGTGACCGTTGCTATGGGCAACGATTATTTTGATGTGGCCCCCATGTCAGGCACCTATTACGCTGCCTACAGTGGTCAGCTCTCTACGCGCAAACGCGTGGGGCTGGCAATGTATAATTACATGGACACCGTGCCAGATGAGGGGAACGTGCGAGTACTGGCGGATACTGGCGGCGAATTCCCAATCGAGTAGCCAGGAGGGGAAGATGGTTCCCCTGCTACTACCCTGAAAATACACATCAGCGAGAAGCTTGCCCTGATACGTACTACTTAGTCAGCGTGGCTTTGAGGTTGATGGGTGTGGCCGCGAGCGCTTTGGATACGATGCAATTTTCTTTGGCGTCACGCGCTAGCTTCTGGAAGATCTCTTCGTCTATGCCTGGCACAACGGCCTCGGTCTCCAGGTCGATCGGGTTGATGGCGAAGCCGCCGGGCACCTGGTTGAAGTGGACGCGCGCGCTTGTATGCACCCTCGTTGGCGTGAAGCCAGCACTTGCGAGCACGTTCGAGAGCGCCATAGAGTAACAGCCGGCGTGCGCCGCGCCAATAAGCTCCTCGGGATTGGTGCCGACCGTCTCATCGCCCATGCGCGATTTAAACGAATAGCTGCCCTCGAAGGCACCACTCCCCACGCGCATGGTCCCCTTCCCCTGCTGAAGATTCCCCTGCCACTCGGCGTCTGCTGTGCGTGTTGGCATAATTATGTCCCCTTTTCAATCCTAATCAGTTACCTTCGGCCATGAAGATGTTCTCTTCATGGCCCCTTATTTCTTCTGTTTCCTCTATAGTATACCCAATTTCACAGGAAGTTACGCCTGCTTTATCGCGAAATCGAGATTCGTTGGTTGATCCAGGTACTCCCGAGCGGTTATGGGAACATCTTTACTAACCTCGGTGAACTGGATCTCGTTAATCCAAGCCTGTCCAGGACCCGCCAGAAGAAGACCAAAGGCAATATTCACGCTCTTTTCAGGCACGTCGAGGACGATCTCGTAGGGCTGCCAGTCCGAGGTGCCTTGTATAGGGCGGCTCTGCATATTATCAAAACTCAGCGCCTGGCGAAGAGGCCCATCAACGCGCATCCACACACCAGCCCAGTTCTCGATGCTCTCTGCCTTCACCATTACCGTGAGGCGTAGACGCTTGTTGCGGTATTCCTCGGCCCTGAACATCTGCATGAGTGTGCCGAAACCTCCCGCTTCAGCCTCTTTCGACCGCAAGTAGCCACTCGGTTTTTCCTGGTACCTTACTGCATTATCGACGCCAGACTCGTAATCGCCTGGAGTGCTCCCAGCCAGCATCCAGCCTTGCAGTTTCATCTCAGGAGACGCGGCTTCCTCTCCTTTGGAGACACCAGGAAGTGAGATCTCGTCCCAGGAACCTTTGAGCAAGGCCTCTCGTGCTAACTCGTGCCAACGTTCCTGGAGAGCGGGATGGTGTTCGATCTCCAGGGTCAGTGCAGAGGACAGCACCATCGCGGCATAGGAAGCGGGGGTACTGCCATCAAAAGTCGCGCAAAGTTCTAACGCTTTGCGCATACGAGGACTCAGTGTCACGTACGTGCGATTCTGTATGCCCATACTTTACTCCTTATCGTTGCTAAAGAGATGCTATATAGCAACAGTATAGTGAATGTGAAGCAGGTTGTCAAGGTACTGAGACGAGAAAAAATGACGAGCACCCCAAAACATCCGGGATGCCCGCCAATCATTCCTCTGTGAGCGGTCGTGTTACGCCGCTACATCGAGAGTAGCGTCCGCGACCTCGTAGAGCAAGTGAGTCCCGCCACGCAACTTACGGTTGTGGGACTTATTCTGGATGAAGACACGATAGTCAGCCAGGCGAGCTGGCCGCATGCGCGCGGTCTCTCCCAGGGGCAGACCCAGCATGACGCGCGCCTGGCCTCCTGTAAAGAATTCGCCTGTCGCAAGGTGCTGCAAGATGATCTCTTTGCTGGCCTGGATCGTCTCCGTTCTTTTGAATTCACAGAATCCTTTGCCTGTTTTGAAGATCAGGCCGTTGTGCTGCACAAAAGCTTTAATGGCCTCCGGCTCCTCGACTTCCAGCACCTGGAAGCGACTGGCAGACACGGCGCGCAGCTCTACCGGCCCCTCCTCTACCACTGGATCGCGTTCCTTCATGGTGGTAAAGGCGCGCTTGAGCGAACGACTCATACGCCCCTCACGCTGAAGCTCTTGCTCATACGCCAGCAGCTTGATATCCGTGTGCTGTCGGTAGCAGATCGCGATCAGCATGGCGGTGATTTCGGAGAATTGGCCCAGGCTCAGGTGGCAGCCGCCGGATGTAGCGGCCATCTCTCTATAGAACGCCAGCGCGGCCCTGTTGTTGAGCGCCTGCACCGCGTAGATGTTGATGCCACGAGCTGCCAGCGCCGCGACTTCAGTGTGCCAGTTCAGATGTTGGGGATTATCTTCCGGCTCATGGGGCATCGCGTCGCCAATCATCACCAGGACGCGCTTCGCATCAGGGCGCCAGGCAAGCTCCTGCGCTTCATGAAGCACCAGCTCGTAGCATTCCGGGGCATCACCCCCACCTGTGGGCGGAGTATGCTCAACGAAGTCCGTAATGCTGACGGTATCCTGCGTCAGATCCAGGTGCCGCGTGACATAGGTTGAAGCTGCATCGCAATAATCGCCATGCACAATAATGCCAATATGGATGTCCGGCAATTCACCCATCAGACGCTCGACGGTTTGTTTGATTTTATGGCGCACCTGAGCGAGGACAGAAGACATGCTCCCCGTTGTATCAAAGCTAATAACAACATCAATCGGGTCGGTAACTAATTCCATGAAGTATCACCCTTTCTTGATAGAAGTTGTATTGTATGCTCTACATACATATTCTTTTTCGATCCGCTAGAAGCGGAAGATTAGCCAAGTTTCTTGATATTCCCGTGGACGCGGTAGAAATCTCCATGCGCGGCCAGTTGGACCGCATCAACGAGGTAGCGTGCCTGCTCCTCGCGAATGTTGTGCGGAAACTGTACCCGCAGGTGTGCGTTATAGCCGGCGGAAAGCACGCGCATGCGTAATTGGCCTCCCTCGCGGAAGCATTCCAGCATAACTCCCTGGCTGGCATCGGTCGTTGTCTCCAGGGTGGTTGGGGGCGGAGTGGCAGCAACCGGCGGAGCCTTGAGATCGATAGCCTGCGGCACCCTGCCCTCTTGTGCGGCCTGAATGGCCGCTTCACTCACATCAAGACAGGCCAGCGTCCCCGAAGTAGTTACAAGGTAGAGCCGTTCATTCAGGTACTGCATGGAGAACGCGGAGCCGCAGCCTGTCCCCAATTTCCAGATCCGCTGCCCCTCCTGGTTGAAGCAGTACACTGAGGAGAAGTTATCGCTGGCGAAGACATAGCGGCCCTGCTCTGCCGTTGCGCACGAAAAGACGGCGGCATCACAGGCATAGACCGCTCCCGGCTCCCCCTGTTTGCTGAAGCTGTAGACCTGGTGATCGCTGGTGCCAGCATAGACCCGGTCCTCTGATTGCCAACCAAAGAGAACCAACCCGCGCGTGCGTTGCTTCCAGAGCACCTGGCCGTCCAGGTTGTTATACATGGTGACACCGGCGGAGTGGCCGTGATACACGCCCTCTTCCCCACAGCGCACCATCCAGCCGGAAGTGGCCAGGCTCGATTTGAGCCACTCCGACTCGTCTTCGAAGTTGATCCGCGCGACGCGTCCACCGGCATCGGAAACGGCCAGCGCGCCATTCCTGATGTCCAGCCAGTAGATGTCCACATCCTCGGCAATCTGGTAGGAGACGCGGGGAATTTTGCCAGAGAGATCATAGACATTGCCATCATCACATCCGGCATAGAGCCAGATATCGTCGGCAACCAGGCACTTGACGCCATCAGGGAGCCGGTAGTGCGCCTGCACCTGGCCGTTGTGATCAAGCCCAAAGACATGGCCAGCCTGGTTGCCAACCCAGCAGTGTCCTTCGTCGATAAAAATGCCGAAGGCGGCGCTGCCGGAGGCAAATTTCCACAGCACGGGAGCCTGGCTGGCCGTTGAGCGCTTGCTCTCGATGATGCGCCTGGTGACCGCTCGTTTCTGCCTCAGCCCCATCACAGCCCGTTCATAGCCTTTGTTGAGCTTCTCGCGGATCTTTTTGGCGGCGAATTTCTGGGCCAGCGCGGCGCTTGCATAGTCGCTGGCCTGCATCTGGCCCGCATCGCCAATCCGCCCAAAACGAATGCGTACCTGGGTGCCGGCGACCGCAAGTTCATAGAATTTGTGCGATACCCCATCCTCCTCCGATAATTCGAGGTAGACTGGTTCTTCTGTCATAGCATGTGTTTCCTTTCGGCTGTCTGCTGGAACCTATGCCGGGATGGCCTGCCAGACTGCTGGAATGGTTTCCTCTTCTCTTTCATAATAGTCATCAGAATGGGGAGGGAAGATGTTATACTGCTGCACAACCGAGAGCGCACGTTCTTCATCGGAGAGCAAGGAAAGAAAAATCGTCATCCACTGGTCTGCTTCAGGGATATCCTGTCCGCGCACAATGCAGAGATCCTGGACGTACTGACCATTGGTAAACACCCGTACGCGCCGGTCGCGCAGTTTGGCCGGATCGCGCCTGACGCGATAGACCCGTCTTTCAGGCGCGTAGCGCACACTGGAGACATCCAGAAAGTGCTGTCGCTCCAGTTGGGCATAGAGTGTGTCTCCCAGGAAGAGGCGCAGGGTATTTTCGGCACGTTGGACGGGAGTATAGCCATCTCCAAGATTTACCTGGTCGCCGACGCGCAGGATATCGGTCAGTCCCAGACGCCCGCTGCCAGTAGTTGTTGCGCGACGCGTGGCCTTAAAATGTTCCGGCGGCTGGCCAGCCAGGGCGTAACCGGCAGATCTGGCAATAGCGGCGGCAATGGCGTAGCCGGCCCAGCCCGCGACTCCTGCCACCATACTTTCAGTGGTGAGATGGTAGCCCCGGGCAAAGGCCACCAGTCCGGTCGCGCTCGTGCCGTTGCCGGTTGTTAGGTGCAAGAGCACAAAATGATAGGGCTGATCATCGATAGTGCTGGTGCGTTGTTCGAAAGACCACCTGCCCCCCAATCCTGGCCATTGTTGGCGTGTGGCCTGTACCAGGCGATGGGTTTCGGCTGCCGCGCCACTGGCCCGCTCCACCGGCTGGCCGGCGAGCCGGGCATTGACTCCTCCTGTGGGGTTCAGCAAGAGGTGCGCGATGCGGGTATGTTTGCAGGAACGTTCTGTGTCCGCTGACCCGGCAGCCTGGCGAAAGGTCCAGGCCGGGCAGTCACAGGAGAGCTGTCCTGAATGGTGATCGCTGAGCACGCGATACCAGGAATGAGCGCGCGAGGCCGATTCAACCGCCATCAGCAGGCGATAATCGCCATGCACCAGGCTACGCGGCATACCAGGCTCCTTTCCTTCTCTGTCACGTTGAGGGAACCGCGTATCCGTAGGGCGTGGCTGCCTCGCCAGTCACCCGCGTTAAGGGCCTCCGGCGGACTGGCGAGGCAAGCCACGCCCTACGGATACGCCGCCCGCTTTAGCCGCCGCGTGTCAGGCTGAGAATGAGAATATTCTCTACCTGGGGGTCAAACACAGAGACGGACGTCGGACTGGGGGCGGTGCCTGCCTGAGGCGGTTGTGTTGCCATGACTGGCCTGCTCTGATTGTGGGCGGCGCTGACGAGATCCTGGGCCACCTCGACAGCCCAGCGCTCATCCGCTTCCAGGGTAGCCAATGCTGCGAGTGATTCAATACGAGGAAAGGTGACGGGGGCATCGCCTGAGCGACCAAAGACACGAATCGTCCCAACGCCAAGGACGGCAGGACTAAAATTTCCTTGCTGGCAGCGCTCACGCCAGCGGCGCTGGAGCGTTTCCGGGCTGACGGATCGACGGGTAGTAGCCATGCATTTCCTCCTCTGTTCAGTGATACTTGAGGCTCAACGCTTCACTACCTATCTATTCTTTTCAGACCGTTGCTGAGTGGAAACGCAGCAGACCCTATTCTACAGATTTCCCATAAATTCTTCGGGCGTAATTGCAGCCTGGCGTAGTATGCTATGTAGCGTCCCAATCGCTCTAATGAACGAATTGCCTCCTCAGCCGAGACTCTAGGCAACTTAGGCGGCATACGTCGCCTCAAAAGTGGTTACGAATGGCCGACTAACGGCAGGCAAAGGAAAATCTTCCAGGTACAGTTCAGTCGCTTCCCTCAGATTCGCGAGCGATTCCTCGATAGTAGATCCCTGACTGACAGTGCCCACTTCAGGACATTCAGCAACATAGATGTCTTCCTCTTTATGGATTACAGCAGTAAAGGTTCGGACATTCATAGCAACACCTCCTCTGATTCCTCTATAGTATACCCAATTTCAAAGTAAATTATGAAACAGGAGGCTGTGTTGCGGTAAACTCAACGGTATTCTGAGAACTGAGAGGAACCGATTTCAGAGGAGAAAGCAAGCGATTTCAAAGTGACATCCAGCCCGGTCAGGTCTTTCGTGATGCTTTCCTGTAGTTGCTTCCACCCGGCCTCGAGCTTCACCAGGACCGCTTCCAACACCTGAAATTCCTGCCCCTGCATGTGAAAACGATTCTTGTTGAAAGCCCTACTGTCCTGCGGACCCTCGGTCGATATGGACGAACCTTGCCGGATGAATTGCTGCATGCGAATAGCGGACGGGGGTCCGTATGCAAGGTTTCGCGAGATGGAGTAGGCGCGCTTGCGTCACTCTGCATCTCGTGTAGTTTGGTGTCCATCAGAAGCAGGTAGTTATTTCCTGTGTTCAGCGATGTATTGATCTGGAGGAGATTCTGATAAAAATCGGATTGCATGCTCAACGATTGTGCGCGCTGGCTGCCGGTAAGACCGGAGGCGAAGACAGCGATGAGTGCCGCCGCTAAAAAAACCAGTGTCAGATGCCAGGTAATGGGCAGATCGAGCAGGAGATTGCGACTCACACGACGCGAACGCGAAACGGCCTGGCTAGTAGTGTGCCTGGCCATTGTTGAAACAGCTTTGCATATTTTGCTTTCGCGCCTATTGCTCTGTCCCACTTCTATTGATGGCCTTATGTGTAGTGGCGCCCCTCGCGGGCGCCATGGTCCTATGGGGGACTATTCCAGCGGCCCAATGCGACGACAGTAATAGTTCCACACGTTTCTAAAAAACCTGGTTTCGTTAAAAACTTTCTCGCGTTTTCCCGCTATTTGCTCATCGGGTGTCCAGCTAAAGGACTGTCCAGATGCCGAAGCCAGAAGTTGAACCTGGCTGGCTCGCTCTAAATTGATGGCTGAGACGATAGCTTTATATATAGTATCGCCTGCTACTACAATTCCGTGATTGATCAGGTAGCAAGCAATGCTGTCACCCAGCGTGCTGGCGACTGCCTCTCCTAGTTCGCGAGTGGTGATGAGGTCCGAGGTACGTGTGAAACGCGGGACATCGGGCGGTGTAAACTGCGCTCCTTCGTGTGAGACGGCATGTAATGGCTGTCCTGTCGCGGCAAAGGCAATGGAATAGATAGGGTGGGTATGGACGACAGAGGTAATGTCGGGTCTGGCTCTGAAAACCTCAGCATAGA
>JALYVR010000063.1:0-7398 GCA_030853145.1 Chloroflexota bacterium
TAGCACGATAGAGAGAGAGCAGGCGTTCGGTGCTCAGGTCTGGTAGTGCTCCCAGCAGGTTGCCCTCCTCATCGAGGACCTGGTGAGGAACCAGACCAGGGTCGATCTGTTGAATCGCCACGATGCGCTCCTTAGTATGTAGGGGCAACTTCAAAAGATTGCCCGTTCTCATTACGCTCTATTTACGAAAATATCCAGGGCGCCTCCTGTCTCCGGCGCTCTTCGTAGGTTGCGATCTGATCTTTATGCGAGAGCGTCCAGCCAATATTGTCCAGCCCTTGTAGCAGTGCGTTCTTCCTGAAGTGATCGAGATCGAAATGCAACACGCGGCCGGCGGGAGTGGTGACGGTCTGGGCGGGAAGATCGACATGCAGCATATAGCCTTCGCTGGCTTCGACCTCGACGAAGAGCTGCTTGACGGTGGCCTCGTCAAAGGTAATGGGCAGGATGCTGTTGTTAAAGCTGTTGTTATAGAAGATATCCGCGAAGCTGGGGGCAATGAGACAGCGGAAGCCATATTGGCGAATGGCCCAGGGCGCGTGCTCGCGCGATGAGCCGCAGCCGAAGTTATCGCCCGCCAGCAAGATCGTCACGCCCTGATAGCGGGGCTGGTTGAGCACGAAATCAGGGTTGGGGTCCTTCTTATCGCCAAAATAGCGCCAGTTGGCAAAGAGCGCATCGGCGAAGCCAGTGCGCTTGATGGTCTTCAGGAAACGGGCCGGCGTGATTTCGTCGGTATTGACGTTGGTGCGGTCCAACGGCATCACCAGGCCTGTGAGCTTTGTAAATGATTCCATTGCGTGCTTGCTCCTCTCTCTACCTGAGACTCTTTAGCTTTTTGAAAACGCAGAAGTAAGTGTTGGTCCATGTGTATGCATCGCCACGCGTGATACAGATATCGCCATTCACGCCAACCTCCACCGGCTGCATATGTACCAGCTCCCACCCCTGTACCCCCAGCTCGTTGAGTCGCGGCAACGTTGCCTGCACAACATATTTGGGCAACTGCGCTCCGGGCCACACCTGCTGAAGAAATTCCTGCTGCTGATCGGCGTCGGCAACGATATATTCCATGTAATATTCCCACTGCGGGGTTTCTGGCTGATTGTACATGTGTAGCATCCTCCTGAAACTACAAGTTTTCTTCCTGGTCTTCTGGCGGCGTGGGCCTCGGCTCCCAGAAAAGCACCATACGCAGCACATCGTGAGTATGCTCGCAGGTATGCTGGTAGGTCTTGGTGACGACCCAGCGCAAAGGGACACTGCCCCACAACACCGCTCGTGGTTCATACCACAGGGCGTCATCGAAGCGGGGCAGCAGAGCGATCTGCTCATCGCGAACAACGCGGAACTCCGCCAGCATCTCCTCAAAAGCCAGAATGCGTCCATGCTCTTCCCAGGCAGCTTCTTCATCGCCAGGTCCCAGGTCCCAGGTCGGCTCGTCCCTGCTCAGCCAGCAGCGCATGTTGGGCAGAGCCATCTGCCGCTCGTAGTAGAGCATATGGAAGAGGTGGCGGGCCGCCGGCCAGTCTTCAGGATGGCGCGGCGACGGCAGGTACCGGCGCTCGACCGGTATCTGCTCCATGGCCCAGATGAAGCCGGCGCCACTGGCTTGCAGTTGATCGTGAAACCAGGATGACAGGTCCATAGCAATGGCTTCCTTACAGGTCGCGAATATCCACGAAGTGACCGGCAACAGCGGCGGCAGCGGCCATCGCGGGGCTGACCAGGTGTGTACGCCCGCCGCGACCCTGGCGACCCTCGAAGTTGCGGTTGCTGGTGGAGGCGCAGCGCTCACCCTCGGAGAGGCGGTCGCCGTTCATGGCGATACACATACTGCACCCGGCCTCGCGCCAGTCGAAACCAGCCTCGCGGAAGGTATCGGCCAGACCCTCTTCCTCGGCCATGCGGCGCACCTGCATCGAGCCGGGCACCACGATGGCGCGCACATTGGGGGCCACATGCTTGCCCTTGACGTAGTGGGCGGCCATACGCAGGTCCTCCAGGCGCGAGTTGGTGCAGGAGCCGATGAAGACGGTATCGAGGCGAATATCGGTGATCTTCTGACCAGGCTCCAGCCCCATGTACTTCAGCGCGCGCTCGTACGCCTCACGCTGCAAGGTATCGCTCTGGGCGGCGGGATCGGGGACACTGCCGGTGACATCGGCGACCATGCCGGGGTTGATGCCCCACGTCACCTGGGGCACCAGCTCGTCGAGGGAGACCTCGTGCGTGGTGTCATAGCGCGCGTCCGGGTCGCTGGCAAGCTGGCGCCAGGCGGCCACCGCCTGCTCGAAGAGTTCGCCTTTGGGAGCGTAGGGACGGCCCTTGATATAGGCGAAGGTCGTCTCGTCGGGGGCCACCATGCCGGCGCGGGCGCCCGCCTCAATGGCCATGTTGCAGAGGGTCATCCGGCCCTCCATCGAGAGGTTACGGACCGCCGAGCCGGTGAACTCAATTACATGGCCGGTACCTACGCCCGTACCCAGCTTGCCAATAATCGCCAGGGCCATATCTTTGGCGGTTACCCCTGGAGCAAGCTGGCCCTCAACGCGGATATTCATGGATTTCGGGCGCTGCTGCAACAGGCACTGCGTGGCCAGCACGTGTTCGATCTCGCTGGTGCCGATACCAAAGGCCAGCGCGCCCATCGCCCCGTGGGTCGAAGTATGCGAGTCGCCGCATACAAGCGTCATGCCCGGCAAGGTGATACCCTGCTCTGGCCCGATGATATGCACGATGCCCTGGCGCGCGTCGGCCATATCAAAGAGCGTGAGGCCGAAATCGCGCGCATTTTCTTCCATCGTTGTGATGCACAGCGCGCTCTCTTTATCAACAACATCGAGCATGCGGCGCCCCTGTACCGTGGGAACATTGTGATCGAGGACGGCGATGGTGGCATCGGGCCGGCGCACGGGTGTACCGGTGAGGCGCAGGCCAGCGAAAGCCTGGGGCGAGGTGGCCTCATGGACCAGGTGCCGGTCAATGTAGAGGATCGTGGACTCTCCGGGTACCTCACGCACTACATGCGCATCCCAGATTTTCTCAAACATGGTTTTTGGCATAGTGTTGTCTCCATAGTAGTCAGATCAGGATGGATTACCGCTCAAGGCATTTCTTGTATGATACCACACCGGCCAGGGAGGAGAAAGATCAACCATAAACAGAAGGAGACGTAGGGGCACCGTTTACAAGCCCGCGTTGGCATCAACATACGCCCAAAAGGAGGGTCCGCGCCGCATATGCTGTGGCATCCTCACGTGATGCCAATGGGACGCCGTTTATATGCCCATCCGGCGACATGTCATCATGGCAATATACCGTGACGGCGTCATGGATCATGGCGACCGCAAGAGTCGCTACTACATATTGCATCCTATAACGACCAAAACAATGCAACAAAATAGCCCGATCACATTGGCGGGAATTATGTGTAGTGGCGACCCTTGCGGTCGCCATGATAACTAGCCAGCCAGCATTCCCGGCAGTTGGTACCTTTTCAAACCCGAACGGACTCCCCTTGTCTGCTTGCCTCATACAACAGGGTTGGACAGTGACGGTTAATGGTGAGTTTCAACTCCGAACAGACTCCCCCTGTCTGCTAGCCAAAGCTACAGATCGAACTTTGATAGCATCGTTCCGTTTCAATTCCTCACGGACTTCCCCTACCATTTAGCCAGGCCTTCCCTTACGATATCGGGTACGTCTTCAGCGAGCCGTTTCAATTCCTCACGGACTTCCCCTACCAGTTTGCCTTAATCGTCGTAGCTACCACGTAACGATCCTGGTTCTGTTTCAATTCCTCACGGACTTCCCTCTCACTTAGCCACTCGATAGAGATCTGATAGTCATTGCGTAGGAGGTGTTTCAACTCCGAACAAACTTCCCCTACCTGCTTACCTATCGTGCTTGAAGTATAGCATCAGATACCCCAAAAAACAACGTCTTGCGAGTATCTCAGCCTGGCAACAGTACTGAAGTACTCGCACATATACATAATCTCGTAGCAGCACCCATCTCCAAATTAGACAACACTCGCACTGAGCGCCGTCTCCGCGATATAGCGCAGATCCATCTCTTCCAGGGTCTTCTTCTTGCCGAGCAGGAGTTTGGCCATATCGAAGGCCTTGTTCAATTGCTCTTTCTCCAGATCGTAGCCGAGTTCGCGCATCTGGGCGGCGAGGGCGGCACGACCTGAAAGCTTGCCCATATGCATGCGGCGGTCGGCAGCGGTGAGGCCGATAGATTCGGGAGTCATGATCTCATATGTACGGGCATCTTTGAGCACTCCATCCTGGTGGATGCCGCCGCCGTGGGCGAAGGCGTTGTGGCCAACAACCGATTTCGTCCACTGTGGCTGCATGCCGGATAGTTTGGCGACAAGGCGGCTAGTGGGAATGATCCTGGTGGTATCAACCTTGACATCCAGGCCGAGGTCGGCGGAGCGCGTGCGAATGGCCATGATCACATCTTCGCTGGCGGCATTGCCGGCGCGCTCGCCAAGGCCGTTGATGCAGGTATCTACGCGCTCAGCGCCATTGCGCAGGCCTTCAATAGCGTTGGACACGCCCAGACCGAGATCGTCGTGGCAGTGGGCCGAGAGACGCGCCCGGGGGAATTCGCGCTTCACTTCGGCCACCAGTTGACCAAACTCCCAGGGCAGAGCAAAGCCCACAGTATCGCAGATGGCGATGAATCGCACACCCTCTTTTAGAATAGCCTCACAGATCTCCAGGATAAAGTCATGCTCGGTGCGCGTCGAATCTTCAAGGGCGAAATCCACGTTCTCGGTGTAGGTGCGCGCACGCCCCACGGCCGTGCGCGCCATTTCGAGGACTTCTTCGCGCGACTTGCCCAGCTTGACCTGGCGGTGCAGCGGCGAGGTACTGATGAATGGATGGATCACCGGGACCTCTGCGTCCTTGACCGCTTCCCATGCCCGGTCAATATCGGCCGGATGGGTGCGCGCAATGGAGCAAATCTCGGCATTGCGCACCTTCTCGGCAATCAGACGGATACACTCAAATTCGGCCGGAGAGGAGATGGCGAAGCCACAATCCAGGGTATCAAAACCCATGTCGGCCAGGGCCATCGCAATCTGTAGCTTCTCCTCAGGAAAATAGTTGACCCCTGGCGTCTGCTCGCCATCACGAAGCGTTGTTTCAAAGAACTTGATAATGCGCGGTTCCGTCGCCATCGTACATCGCTCCTTGCGAAACTCCTTTGTTTCGATGTTCCAGACTATACAATCCATTGATTACGCAAATTATACGCAAATTATGAATGGATGCGCAAGCGGAAAGTCAGCTCGCCCTTCGTAGCTGCACGCAATCAATCAGTTTGAACCTGCCCTGCCCATCCCCGATTCTGCGGGAGATTGCTGTCTGCCTCTGTACTATCAAGGCGGAAATTACTATGGAGTCGAGAAAAGGAGGTCATGCGAGGTTTCTCAAGCCAGGCCCGCGCACTCAATCGTGCAGCTACGAAGAATGAGTACTTTTTCAATGGCCCTGCTCAAATCCCCGCTCTTCCTTGTAAAAAATGCGTGATAGAATAGGAGTGTTCGCTATTATGATGTAGCATGTAAAAGGGAGAGGGCCGCCATGGCACAGATACTGGTTGTCGAGGATGAAGTCGATATCTGCAACCTGATCCGCGACAAGCTTGAGGCGGATGGGCACACGGTTGCGCAGGCCTTCGATGGGGCCGCCGCGCTGGTCGCGGTCGAGAAGCATAGGCCACAGCTCATCATCCTCGATTGGATGCTGCCGGGCATGGATGGCCTGGCGGTCTGTCGCGAACTGCGCCAGAACTACCTGGTACCTATTATCATGCTCACGGCTCGCTCCGAGGAGATTGACCGCGTGCTGGGACTGGAGGTGGGAGCCGACGATTATATCAGCAAACCGTTCAGCATGCGCGAACTGCTGGCGCGCGTGCGGGCTATGCTGCGCCGCGTGGAACTCGATAGCCGTGGGCCGTCCCTCGCAGCGGGAGACGCGCGCGAACAGCCCCCCGGCAATGCTTCCGCCAGCGCGAACGCATCCTCTCTGCCCTCAGAGCCGGCGCCAATTGTGTACGGCCCCCTACGCATCAACGTGGCAGACCGTGTTGTCACGCTCAATGACGCTCAGATCGACCTGACTCCCAAGGAATACGAACTGATCTTCCTGCTGGCCTCCCACCCTGGACGCGCCTTCAGCCGCGAATTCCTGCTCCAGCACCTCTGGGGCTATGACTACGACGGCTTTGATCGCACCGTAGATACGCATATGACGCGGCTGCGCAAGAAGCTCGGTCCCCTCGGCGAGAAGATCGTAACCGTGTGGGGCGTCGGATACCGCCTCGTCCTGTAATACGCGTCCCATTCCCCTACGGGTTGATCGTCAGCGTGACCGTCACGACTGTTGCTGATCCTACTGAGGGCGTGATGGTGACGGTGGCGGTATATGTTGTGCCCGCGGGCATGCCGGTTGTGTTCACCGTGAATGTGAGCGTCGAGGAGGAGGAGGCTGGGTCGTTTCCACTGCTGGTATCCACGCTAAGCCACGATTGCGATGGTGTACCGCTGCTCCATGTCAAGGTATTGCCACCTGTATTGGTGAGCGTGATGGATTGCGGCGCGGGGTTCTGTCCAGTTGTGGTGGTGAAGGAGAGGCCGAGCGTGCTAAGCTGCATGGCGGGCTGCGAAACATTGATGGTAATCGCTATCGTGGCCGAACTGCCTGTGACCGGGTTTCCTGTATTCGCGTCGGTGGCCCTGACAGTGGCGCTGGTACTGAATGTTGAGCCGCCGGCCAGGCCTGTTGCATCCACGGTCACGTTGAGTGAGGTCGAAGTTCCTCCCGCCAGGTTCATGCCTGAGCCAGTGGAGAGCGAGACGAAGCCTGGCGCACCTGTATCCAGGGTCGCGCTCCAGTTCAGAGACGCACCCCCGGTATTTGAGATCGTCATGGCCTGCGATGTAACTCCCGTCGTCACGTTGAAGGTAAGCGAGCCTGGACCAGCACTCAACGCGGGCGGCGCCTGCACATTGAGCAATACACTCACCATCTGCGGACTACCAGTGATCGCCATCCCGCTGTTCACGGCAGCCAGCGAGAGCGAGCCTTTATAGATGCCGCTGGCGAGCGTGTTGGCCGCTACTTTGACGGTAAAGGTGATCACCTCGCCAGAGGCGAGTGTGGCACTGGCAGGGGTGATTGTCAACCAACCGGCCCCCGATGCAGCGCTGGCGGCCGGCGCAATAGTTACAACACCGCTGCACGCCCCGGTCACGCCTACCGTAAAGCTCTGGCTGGCGGGACTGGACCCTACCTCCGCGTTGAATGTCTCGGCTATTGTCGAGGGCGTTTGCAGCGTGCAGGGCGGCTGCACGTTGAGCGTGACGGCGATCGG
>JALYVR010000063.1:7408-13075 GCA_030853145.1 Chloroflexota bacterium
CCGCTGACGCTATCGGTCGCGGCAATGGTGATCTTGCCGCTATAGCTGCCGGCAGACAGGCCAGCAAGCGCGACATGGACGCTGGTACTCGCGGAAGATGCCGGATTGAGCGTGCCTATCGCGGGCGCTGTTGTCAACCACGAGCCGCCACTGCTGGTCGTAGCGCTGGCTGTCCAAGCGAGCGTATGGCTACAGGCGCCGCTGGTCGTGATAGACACAGACTGGGCCGGGGGATTGGCCTGACTGCCGACCCCTGCGAAGGAGAGCGCGAGATTAGCTGTGGTGATCGTACACGGCGCCTGGAGCAGGAAGTTCACAGGGATGGACTGCGGGCTACCTACCGCGTTATGCCCGGAGCCATCTGTTCCGCTGATGGTTATCATGGCAGCATATGTGTTGGCAGACAGGCCAGACGGGATGCTCACCATCACCGCCAGCGTGGTAGAGGCATGCGCGGTTAGGCTACCACTAGCAGGTGTAGCTGCCAGCCAACCAGTGCCCATAGTGGTAGCTGTTGTGGCGCTCCATACCAGGGTACCCCCACCGCTGTTTGTCACGATGATACGCTGCGGCGCGGGCGCGGGCCGACCGATCACGCCCTGGAATGCTATGATCGCAGGCGTCGTCGCCATGATCGGCGTCGTTGGCCGGGCAATGGCCAGGCTCACAGGCAAGGTCTGGGTTCCGGTAAGGGCACTAAAGACAATTGAGCCATTGTACAAGCCGGGCGCCAGACCGGCAGTGTATACGCTAACCGAGGGCGCTGTGGGCGTGACGGCTTTCGCGGGGCTGATATTCAACCATCTTACCGTGCTGCCGGCGCTCCAGCGCAGCGGCGTGGTGCAGCCTGGCGATAGACCCAGATTGATCACCTTTGACGGCGACCCACCTTGCAAGTAGACGGCAGTAAATGCCAGGTTCCCAGGCGAAACCTGCAACATGCATTGCGGCGTGACCGTGAGACTGACAAAGATGCTCTGTGGGCTATCCTTGACCGGCAGCGGGCCAGTACCGCTAAAGATGATATACGCGCTATATGTTCCCGGCAGCAGAGAAGCTGTATTCGCATTGATGGAGACAGGCTCGCTACTATCTTTCGCCAGCGTGTCAGACAGAGGATAGGCTGAAAGCCAGCCGGGAGCGCCCACCTGATAGGCGATAGAAGCCTGCCATGATAATGGCCGCACGCCTGGATTGCTGACGGTCAGCACCTGCGCAGGAGGATTGGCGCCGCCGTCGATACCCGTGAGTGAGAGCACCGCGGGTGTCAGTTGCAAGACGGACTCGTGCCCCGGATCAAGCGGAGTGACCTTCATGCTGGCGGACAGGCTGCTCTGGCCCGCGCTTGTCAGGAAGAGCACAGCGGCGCTATAGGCGCCCGGCTTGAGATTTGAACGATCCGCCGCCACCGTCACCTGTACGGTCTGCCCGTTTGAGAAGGTGCCGGAGGTAGGGCTGACCATGAGCCAGGGCTGCGTTGCGCTCGTTTGCCAGGTGACCTGCCCGCCGCCGGCGTTGCTCATGACGATGATCTGACTGCTGTTTGTCGCCTGGTCGCCCGATCCCATGTCAAGCATATTTGTTGAGAGTTCCAGGTGCGGCGGGCGCAACGAGGAACCATGACCGGTCACCAGGAGCGTGAAGCCGGCAGTTTTATGCAGCGTGGCATCCTCCACATGGATCACATGGTTGCCTGGCTGCCACTCCGGCGCCACGATGACTGTATCGGTAAAGTTGCCCGTATTATCGGCCTGGATGATGTGCTGGATATCCGTATCAAAGACGGGGATGTTTGTATCGCGTGTCAGACCTACATTGCTACGCGGGCTAAAGTTGGAACCGCGCAAGGTGATGGTTGCGCCCAGCGCGACGGCGGCGGGCGTGATTTGCAGCGTTGGCTGGCCGTGATCGGGCGGAGCTTGTACCGGGCTGCCACGTCCCAGAGCTGTGACAACCCCAAAGAGTCCGCCCACTACCAGGGCGCCTACCAGCAGAACGCTCAGCCAGAAAAACATGGCAGGTCCCAGATGGTGTGTGCGGCGGGCGCGGGCCGGCAGAGAATGTGCGGCAGTGGTGCGCGCTTGTATGTAGCGGGACCGGGCAGGGCCACTGCCCGGCATTGTGCGTGCTTGCTGGAATGGCACACCCGCAACGGGAAGCCTGTTCTGCGTAATGGCATTCGCCAGGTGATCAGGGGGAGATGCATCCTCTACCAGGGGCGCGATCTCAAGTGCCAGTGACTGCCGGAGCTTCCTGGCCTGTTCTCGCAAGCGCAGGGACAACTTGACCGTGGGGATATTTGCCTCATCCTCATCTGTCTCTATATACTCTTCGATGGAAGCGGAGGCTGTAGTTGAGGAGTCAGAAAGAGACAGCGTTTCGCCGCAGGCGGCACATTGTCGTGCAGCTTCAGGAAGCGGCTCGTTGCATTTTGGGCAGCCCGCGTCTCTCATGCCCCTCCTCCTCAGGAATAGGGAGGCTTATTTACATTTTGCTAGACAAAGTGTACGAGAAAGTGGGTGGGTTTGTCAACACAACATCTGGCTGCTCCAGGGTTATTCGTGAACAACCTCGCTCAGCCACTGGCAGGTCTCCGGTATCGCCTGCTTCAGCGCCCCCGCCAGCGCATCAACATCGGTCACGTCGTCGCGATAGACGACCCACGCGCGCGCTTTTTGTTGTGGCGAAGTCGGCGTGCGGTAGATGCCCACACTGATACGCTTGCCGTTAGGAAAAAACTCCTCTTTGGCACGTGTCAGATCCTCCCAGCGCACTTCGATCGCCTCGTCCTTGCGGCTGCGTTTGATGATGGACTCCGGCCCAAGTGTGATGGTAAATGGGACGGGGGCCACGATGCGCAGGTAGACAATAAAGCCGAGGATGAACACCAGCGCCACGATGGTGCTGCCCACGACGGTCGCGCCCGCCGACGCATGTTGGTATATGCCGATCCAGATCACCAGGCCAATGATGCCCAGCAGCCCCAGAACGGTGCCGACACGTTTCAAGGGAGTGAGACCCGGCCCGATAAAGACACGTTCCTCTGTTATTGATGATGCTGCCATCGCCTGTCTCCATCTATGTGTATAATAATAGTGCATGCATTTTCATGCCACCTCCATTGTAGCGATAGCGCGCGCGCAATGCAACTCTCAAATCCGCGTAGAGGCGATGCACGTCAAAATTTGGTTCGAAGCGGTTCCACTTTGCGTATCTGCCCCGATATGATATACTGATGCCGCTGACTTATTTAGACAATCTCGCAGAATAGTCTTCTCGCATAGTTTTGTGGGCTGTTCGCACAGTAGAGCGCATCTGGTAACACCCGTTGTCATCACGCAAAAGGGAGGCTCATCGTGTCTACACAGCACACCTCAGGGAATTTTGGAACGTCCGCGCAATTCGGCACGCAACCCCAACGCATCTCAGGGAAGCTCCTGGCAACACAGGGATATGTGCTGGGAATTGTGATCAGTGGCAGCGGCAGCCGTCAATCGGTGGCGCTGGCAGACCTGGATGGGAAGATCCTACGCCGGGTGCGTCGCCCGCTGGAGTATGTTCCTAATACCCAGACGCTTCTGCAATTATTGGATAGTATGCTTGCCGATGTGATGTCTCCCGAACATCTCCAGGATGGACGCGTCCTGCGTGTTGGCGTGGCGGTTGGAGGGCTGGTAGACTCGTCGCGCGGGATCGTGCGCTCGCTCCATCATGCCCACGGGTGGGAAAACTTCCCCTTGCAGGATCACCTGACGGAACGTCTTGATATACCTTGTATAATTGATAACAACGCGAACGCGGCGGCGCTGGCCGAGACGCACTATGGCGCGGGCGTGGGCGAGCGTTCAGTGCTGTACGTGGGTCTGGGACGCGGTATCGGTGGTGGGCTGGTGGTGAATGACAGGGTCTACCACGGCGTGACCTGTGCAGCCGGCGAGATCGGACACCTCCTGGTCAAGGAACAGGGGTCGAAGTGCTCTTGCGGTAGCTATGGCCACCTCGAATCTATTGCTTCGGCACAGGCTATTGTGCGCGCCATGATCGGTCTTTCGGTGGAGTATCCTGAGACAGAGGCAGCTATTCGCCGGGTCACGGATGGCCGGGCCGAGCGCATCACGGCCGAGCAGGTATTTCGACTGGCGGCGGAGGGCGATAGCGTAGCGCAGCGCGTCGTAGATGATGTCCATACCTATCTAGGAATAGCCCTGGTAAATATCGTCCATTTGGTAAACCCCGGTATGATTATCCTGGGAGGCCCAGTGGCACAGGCGGGAGATCTGCTGATCGCTCCCTTGCAAGCATGTATTCAAGACCAGTGCCTGCCGGTGGCCAGCCAGGATCTACGGGTCGTCCAGGGACAGCTTGGCACAGAGGCGAACATTGTGGGCGCGGTCACACTGGCACTACAAGACATTTAGATCAAATCAAAGAGGCATACATTGTGGAAACAGGCAGGGTCATCTACAGGCGCTACCTGCTGAGACGCCTGATAAAGCAGGGACAGAATTGCGCTGTCTACCAGGGTGTGGACCAGGTCTTGCAGCGCCCTGTGGCGGTGAAATCCGTATCAGCTTCCCATTCCTCTGCTTACAGGTCAGCGATTCGTTTAACAGCGCAATTTTCGCACCCCAATATCGTTGGCCTATACGACGTTGTCAGCGAGGGCGAAACACTCTATATCGTCCAGGAGTATGTCGAAGGCGATAGCTTCAGTGCCTTGCTCCAGGCCCATCTCTCGCCCTATGATATCGCCGACGTGGGCTACCAGGTCTGCCAGGCGCTTATCTACGCAGGAGCCGCCTCTCGCAGGGCCTGTCATGGCGACCTCACACCGGCGGCGATTCTGCGTGACCGCCAGGAGGGTCTGGTGCGCGTCAATAATTTCGCCCTGCCAAGTGATCTCTATTACTTCAATAGCTGGAGCATCCTCGGTGGCGATGGCGCTGTCGTTTCCAGCCAGGAACTCCCGTGGGGCCAGCTAACCGAGGCGCGGCGCGAAGACGATGCCCGCGCCGTGGGCCTCTTGCTCTACCAGTTGCTTGCCGGATGCCAGCCAGGCGCGGTCTCCGTTGACCCCCCCGCCGATGGGCGCCTGCGTTTTATGCGCAACATCCCACCGGAGCTATGCGAAACGATCGCGCGCGTCGTGATTCGCCAGCACCCGCAACATATCGCCACCCCCGAAGCGCTGGCTACCGAACTAAAAACGCTCATGGAGATCCTTGAACCTCCTGCTCCCGTGCCAACGAGCGGCCCCGGTCCTTACAAGCCTGAAGAACTGGTTCGCGTCAAGCCCTTTTCCTCACCCCCGATACCGATGACACCCGGAGGCGGCACAGGCAAGCTTGTTTCGGCCCTCCCAACCGGCGGGGAAGCTGGCCGCCGCCTCGGTTCGTATCGCGCGGCTGCTCAAACAGAGGCATCTCCCGCCGCCGCTGCCGTGGCCGATGTCTCACTCAAGCTCGCCGCGGCACGGCAGGCAGCATATGGCGCAGGGGAGCAAGCGCAGTCTCAGAAATCGCCCATGATCTTCCCCCTCCTCCTACTGGTGGGCCTGCTTGTCTTCGGCCTCTTCTTCGCGATCGGCTATTTCGTGAGTAACTTGATCATTCGTTAGCCTGCATAGACGTAGGGGCGTAGTTGACAAGCCCGCTCGGTTGGCTACAC
>JALYVR010000629.1 GCA_030853145.1 Chloroflexota bacterium
GTGGTGCCACACCTGCCACCAATTTGGCTACGTTCCGCAGCAACGGCGTTTGTGAAAAGAAATTCACCACACCCGGCAGATGGGAGGCAAGCCGGGCCCACCAGTAAATCAAACCCATCACATAGGAACTCCTTGGACGAAGGCGACCTTGATAGTAGTGGGAGAGGAATTCGGCTTTGTAGGTAGCCATATCAACATTGACGGGGCAGTCCCCTTTGCAGCCCTTACAGGCCAGGCACAGGTCCAATGCCTCCTTCACATGTTCGTCACGCCAATCGCCGGTAAGCCCATCCCCCTGGAGCATCTCAAAGAGCATGTGTGTCCGCCCACGTGTGGAATGTTCCTCTTCTCTGGTCACCATATAGCTGGGACACATCGTGCCGCCCTCCGTCCTGCGGCACTTCCCGACACCAACGCAACGCAACGTCGCGGTGGCAAAGCTTCCCCGATCTTCAGGAAACTTGAAATGTGTCACGAGCTGAGGCGGATGGTACCCGGTACCCAGGCGCAGATTCTCATCCATACGATACGGCGTAACGACCTTGCCGGGATTCATCTTCCCATCGGGATCCCAGATCGCCTTGAACTCACGAAAAGCCTGCATCAGTTCGGGGCCGAACATCTTCGGCAGTAACTCGGCACGCGATTGACCATCGCCATGCTCGCCTGAGATCGAACCACCATAACCGATCACCACATCTGCGGCTTCCTCCATGAAGGAGCGGAACGTGTTGATGCCATCGCGACTGGTCAAATCAAAGTTGATGCGCGTGTGGACACAGCCCTGACCAAAATGCCCATACAGGGCAGAGACATAGCCGTAGCGATCGAGGAGCTTGCGTAGGTCCCGCAGGTACCTCCCCAGCTTTTCCGGTGGTACAGCCGCGTCCTCCCAGCCTTCCCAGCCAAGTGGCTCACCAGGCACGAACACGGTAGCCCCCAGCGCGGCTTCGCGCACCAACCAGACCCTCCTGGCTTCATCCAGATTAGTGAACAGCTTCATGACCGGTGGATCACCCTGGCGCTTCAATTCCTCCATCAGCACACGCGCCCGGTCATCTGCCTCTTGCCTGGTTTCGCCGCCAAACTCAACCAGCAGCCAGCCACCACCTTCAGGCAGTAGCACAATATTTTCGGGTTGCAGGTGCTTCTTGCGCATATTCTCAATGAGACGACTGTCGAAGCCTTCTAAACCAACTGGCCCGTGGGCCAGAATCTCCATGACATGGTCAGCCGCACGGTATGCATCCATATACCCGAGGACTAACAGCGAGCGGGCAGGAGGACTATAGACCAGGCGTGTGGTCGCCTCCAGCACGGTGACGCAGGTGCCTTCCGTGCCGACCAGCGCCCGTGCCACATGAAAATCGTTTTCCGGCAGCAACTGCTCCAGGTTGTAGCCCGAAACACGGCGAGGGATGCTGGGAAAACGCTGGCGAATCAGATCGACATAGGTATCACGCAAGGATTTGAGCCCGCTATATATCTCGCCTCGCCGACCGCCCTCGTTGATGATCTGTGCCAGCTGCTCGTCGTTGGTCTTGCCAACGCACATACGCAGACCATCATAGGTGAGAATCTCCAGTTCCTCAATATTGTCGCTGGTCATGCCCGCCATCACCGAGTGTACGCCGCAGGAATTATTGCCAATCATCCCTCCCAGGGTACACTGGGCATGCGTCGCCGGGTCGGGTCCGAACGTCAGGTGAGAGGGTTCGGCAGCGGTGCGCAGGTGATCGAGAATCGTACCTGGCTGCACCCGCGCCAGCTTGTTGGCCGGGTCGATCTTGAGGACGCTGTTCATGTATTTGGACATATCAATCACGACCGCGACATTACAGCACTGTCCGGCGAGGCTGGTCCCACCGCCGCGTGCGAGGACAGGTACGCCATGATGGCGGCAGGCCGCTACCGTCGCGATTACATCCTCTTTATCCCTGGGGAGGACAACGCCAATCGGCAGCTGCCGATAATTGGAGCCATCTGTGGCATAAAGTGCCCGGCTCCCCTGGTCGAAGCGCACTTCGCCGCGGATCATGCCGCGTAGTTCATCTGCCAGCGCACTGGCATCAGCGTGAGCGGATTTCACCGCCCGGCTACGAGATACATCTTGCATGGGAATCACCTGTTTCATAAGCCTCTTCCTCTTTCTTGCCATCGAGTGTCGATGAGTTGCTTCGCTTCGCATTCAGTAGCGGAACATTGGCATACCAGGTGCCAGAGATCAATGCGGAATGATCCACGGGATGAGGTACTGCTGCGCCAGTGCCATCAGCCCTACCAGAGAGACCAGAATAAGACTAATGACAATGGTTCTGCGTATGACCAGACCTTCCTTGCCAACGAGCGAGGTTGTAGAGACACCAGTGGTCACCGACTGCGGTGAAATCATCTTGCTCATCACCGCTCCCGATGTGTTCGTACTCGCCATCAATACAGGACTGAGGCCGAGCTTGTGAGCCGCCACCACCTGCAAATTGCCAAAGAGCGCATTGGCGGAGGTGTCGCTACCGGTTAAGAAGCAGGCGATCCAGCCGAGGAAGGCGGCAAAGAATGGAAAGATACCCCCAACCGATGAGACGGCCAGACCCAGCGTGTAGGCCATACCGGAATAATTGAAGAGGTAGGCCAGTCCGATAATCAGCATCACCGTCAGGATGGCATAGCGCAGTTGTTTCCACGTGTCCACCAGGGCTTGCACGAACATTTGCGGAGTAACTCCGAGCAAGATGGTCGTCAGCACCACCGCCACCAGGATCGCCGTGCCAGTACTCAGTGGCTGAAACGTGTACAACGCGGCGTAGGGCTTGTTGTAGAGCGTCAGGAAAATGGTCTTATCCAGACCCGGCCAGTGAATAATCTGCTGACCAAAGAGAGCCACGTTGCCGTAGGTCCATACGATAACGACAACGACGACGGTGAGCCAGGGCAACCAGGCACGCACAGCCTCGCCTGATGACGGTTTGCTCTCCATCTCAGGATGAGCAGGGATAGGAAAGGGAATATGCCGTTCTCCGATTGCCGGAGCATCGAAGGTTTCATCATGACTGGTCATCGTACCAGTTGAGGACGTGGCCGAGGAGAAAGTCGCACGGTACTGCTCGATGTCACGAGGCTTCCACACCTGAACAAAGGCAATCAAACAGACGAGCGAGACGAGCCCTGACAACACATCGGGCAAGCTTGGGCCGAGGAAGTTCGAGACAAAAAACTGGGTCAAGGCGAAGGAGCCACCGGCGACGAGCGCGGCAGGCCAGGCTGTGCGCAGGCCACGGAAGCCGGAGAACAGCACAATAGCGAAAAAAGGCAGAAAAAACGCGAAAAAAGGCAGCTGACGACCAACCATGGCGGAGAGGGCAGGGAGATGTAAACCTGTGACCGCGCTCAAGGTGGTAATCGGCACGCCGAGGGCTCCGAAAGCCACGGGGGCCGTATCGAAGATCAGGGTGAGGACCACGGCATCAATAGCCGGAAACCCGAGGCTGATGAGCAAGGCGCTACCGATAGCGACAGGGGTACCAAAGCCAGCAATACCCTCCAGGAG
>JALYVR010000064.1 GCA_030853145.1 Chloroflexota bacterium
ATGCAGAACACTGGATGCTCAGGAAGGATGTTCCGATGATTGATCCCGATAGAGAATTAGCACCACGATACCAATCAGTTGTAGCCAGCCCTGACTGGTATCAGACAAATATTCCTTGCCAGGTAGGGTGTCCGGCGCATACCGACGTTTCGACGTATATTGGCTTGATTTCGCAAGCGCGCTTCGATGAGGCATATCTTCTAAATCGAAATGCGAATGTTGTGCCAGGCGTGCTTGGCCGCACATGCGCGCGCCCCTGCGAGCCGGTCTGCCGCCGCAATAAGATCGATGGCAAACCCATCGCCATCTGCTGGCTGAAACGCGCCGCCGCCGATCATCGCGAGTATCGCCACCATGCTGAGCGGCCGCCGGTGACGAAGGATAAGAAGGTGGCTATCGTGGGCGCCGGCTCCGCCGGCCTGGCCTGCGCCCGTGACCTGCGCGAGATGGGCTATCCTGTGACACTCTACGAGTCCGATGCTGTGGCCGGTGGCGTGATGGTCAACGGTATTCCGATCTGGCGCCTGCCGCGCGATGTGACCTACGAAGAGTGCAACGAGTACATGGATGATCTTGGCGTAGAGACCTTCTATAATACCAGGGTCGGCCGCGATATCCAGGTGACCGAGCTGCTCAAGAGCTACGATGCGGTCTTCCTGGCTGCCGGCTGCTACATCTCTAACGCCATCACCGGACCCGACAATAAAGTTATCCCCGGCGCGGACTTTGAGGGCGTGCAGGATGGTATCAAGCTGCTGGCCAAAACCAACTATGGCGAGCCGGCCTTTCTGGGCAAGCGCGTGGTGATCCTGGGCTCCGGCTTCACCGCGATGGACTGCTGCCGCACCGCCGTGCGCTTCGGCGCCGATAAAGTCTATGTCATGTATCGCCGTTCCAAGGAAGAGCAGCCGGCCGACGAGTACGAGGTCGATGAGGCGGTGATCGAGTATGTGGAGTTCCAGTACCTTGTCACACAGACCGCTATTCTCAGCGAGGATGGCGTGCATGCCAACGCCGTAAAGTTTGTGCGCAACAAGCTGGGCGATCCCGATGCCAGCGGCCGCCGTCGCCCGGTCCCCATCCCCGGCAGCGAGTTTGTGCTCGATAATGTCGATACGGTGATCGCGGCCTTCGGTCAGTATAGCGATGCTACCTGGATACCAGCCGAGGAACTGCAACTGGAGGTCAACAAGCGCAATGGTGTGCCCCTGGTTGATCGCGACACCTGGATGACGAACTATCCCGGCCTCTTCGCCGGCGGCGACTATACCGAAGGCTCGCGCAACCTGATCTCGGCCATCGCCGATGGTCGCGATGCCGCCGGTGCTATCAACCGCTACCTCGGTGGCGTCGATAAGCCCGCGGAGTCCGCTGAAGAGGTCGAACTGCCAGACTACCGCCGTGGTATGGTTGATGATTACGAGTCTATCGCGCACCAGAATATCCCGTCCTTGCCCCTGAAGGGCCGCTATAGCAATACCCGCGAGACAGAGACTGGCTTCACGCCCGAACAGGCCGTTGTGCAGGCCCGCCGTTGTCTGCAATGTCAGTTGAATATCATGATCGACCCCTCGATCTGTATCCTGTGTTCTGGCTGCGTGGATATCTGCCCCTACGACTGCATCAGTATGGAGGGTCTCTCACGTGTGGTCAAGGGCGACCCCATGCACCAGCTTACCGAGAACTGGCGCGGCGGGGCCGACATGATTATCGACGAGGAGAAGTGCATTCGCTGTGGCCTGTGCATAGTCCGCTGCCCCACCGATGCTATCTCAATGGTGCAGTTCGAGGTGGCCAGCCCCAATAGCCGCTGGACGGTCTCGAAGATCCCGGTGCTGAATAAACGCTAATGACATGTAGGGACGCCCCTACATGTCAGGGACCGTGATCCATGGATTGTGGAAATCCCCCAAACGGGGGATTTCCTTCGTTATTACGGGCGATGGCAGGACGCCTTCTCTCTTCTATGCTTAGTTTGTCATAGAAATGAGGAGGTAGAATCTTGAAAATGTTCATCAATCGCAACTTCGCGCTGTTATGGAGTGGGCAGGCGATCTCGATTATCGGCGATTTTGTCTTCAATACCACTCTGGTGATCTGGATCGTGGTCCAGGTCGCAAAGGGACAGTCGTGGGCACCCCTGGCTGTGGGCGGCGCGCTGCTACTGAGTTCGCTGCCATCGATTGTCCTGGGACCACTGGCGGGCGTCTTTGTGGATCGCTGGGAGAAGCGGCGCACGATGCTAGCAATGGATGCCCTGCGTTGTGCGATGATAGCCTGCTTACTGCTCACGAGCCTCACGGCGCTTTCCCCGGCATGGCAGCTCGGTATGATCTATATTACAGTCTTCGTAGTGAATACCTGCGACCAATTCTTTCGCCCGGCTATGCTTACGTTGATCGGGGATATTGTTGAGGAGCCGCAGCAGGCACGGGCCATGGGGCTGGGCCAGGCGTCTATAAGCCTGGCGACGATCATCGGTCCCCCACTGGCCCCGCCGTTGTTGCTCGCTTTTGGCGTGCAGTGGGCGTTGCTGCTCAACGCGCTCTCGTTCGTCGTCTCGTTCATCACGATTATGGCCATCCAGGTTCCCTGCCTCCCGGAAGGCGCCACGTCCAGGCAGACCGCTGGCCTCGTGCAGGAATTTAGCGCGGGCCTGCGGTTTCTCTTGAGCAGCCGTATCCTGGTGACGCTGATTGTCTCTACGATGATCGCCATGCTGGGCGCAGGCGTGATTTATACCCTCGATGTCTTCTTCGTGACCCAGAATTTACATACTCCGGTGGCGCTCTATGGCACACTGGATGCGGTGCTGGGCATAGGCGCCACCGTGGGCGCTATACTGGCTGCTGTGTTTGCGCAGCGTATCGGGTTGACGCGCACGATCTGGTGCTCTACACTGGCATTAGGCGTGCTGGTGGTCATCTATGCGCGCCTGACAGGCTTTCTCCCGGCGGCTGTGCTGTTGTTTGTCATGGGCGTGCCACTGGCCGCGCTTGATGTGGCGGCCCGGCCGCTCATTCTCCAGATGACGCCGCGCGAGATGGTTGGGCGCGTCTCTTCTCTCGTGAGTCCTCTATCGATGCTGGCCTTCATGATGGCAACAGGGGTCGCCGGCTACCTTGATGGCGTTACATTACATAATTTTCATGCACTGGTGTGGGGGATGACCTTCGGCCCGGTGGATACGCTCTTCACCGCGTCGGGCGTGCTCATCTTCATCGGTGGTGTGTACGCGATGATTGGCCTGCGCGATAGCAAGGCAACGGTCCCTCAGATGAGCGCCGTCCCTGTAGCGCAAGAAATGAGGTGATGCATGCAGCAGAAGATGATGCAACAGGTGGAGTCGATGCAGGTTGGCCTGGCGTTGCAACTTGCGGTCAGCTTCCTGCTTGCCGGGGGCATAGCTCTGGGTACAGCCTACCTGATGGGTAGTATAGGTATACAGCAGCCGGTAGTGAGCATGCTAGCTATGGTGGCAGCCGGGGTCGCCGGGCTGCTGCTGACTCTGAACATCCAATACTCTCTGTACCAGGCGCACCTGGCACTCGCGCGCCTGGTTGGCGGGTCCCCTGTTGAGGAAGATGGAGATCTGCGCTGGCGCTGGCCGCTGACGCCGCTCTTCGCGCAGTTACATGTATTGAAGCAGCATATGAGTGAGCTGCTACAACGGGAGCGGCTGGGCGCCGAGTATCGCGATCAGTTGTTGCGCCAGGCTGGCGAGGCTGCTGCACAGGAGGAGCGCAATCGGCTGGCACGCGACCTGCATGACTCGATCAAGCAGCAGTTGTTCGGCATCAGTATGCGCGTGGCGGCGGCACAGGCGCGCGCGGAAGGCAGTCCTGGAGAGGCGAACGTCGTGCTCGCTGATATCCAGCGCAGTGCCCAGGAGGCCCAGGTGGAGATGCAGGCTCTGCTACAACAGTTGCGCCCGGCGCCGCTGGAGAGCATGGGGCTGGTAGAATCGCTACGTATCCAGGCCCAGGCTCTGGGGTACCGCACGGATGCCCAGGTGAGCGTCGAGTTAAGCGCGCTACCCCCCGAGGAGCGTTTGCCGCCAGGGACACAAGAGATGGTGTTCCGCATTGTGCAGGAGGCGTTCTCTAACATCGCGCGCCATGCCCGCGCGCACCATGTATGGCTGAATTTGTACACCGGGGATGAGGCGCTGCATGTGGAAGTGCGCGACGATGGTCAGGGTTTCGAGGTTGCCACAAACCGGAGCGGTATGGGACTGCCCAATATGCGCGAGCGCGCCGCGTCGCTGGGTGGTACCATAGACATGCAGACTACGTCTGGCGAAGGCACAATCCTGCATCTGCACATTCCATTCGTTGGCCCCCTGGTGGCGCAAGAGAACGCCGGTGTGGAGGCCGAAATCACAGCATCGCTGGAACAGGCCAGGAAGTACCTACAATTCGGTCTGGAGGCGGCGGGGCTCGCTGCGACGTTGATTCTGCTTGATATACCTTTTGTAGCGATAGGGCTGGCGCTCGTTGTGGCACTGTGTATGTATATCCAGGCCCGTCGCTACAGTACACAGGTAGCGCTGGCGACTGGTAGCACAAGCGTCCCCAGGCTCTCTCTGCGCTACAGGGAGCACGAACTGCTCTTTAGCATTCTAGCTCTCGGCTGCCTGTGCATATGGTATGTGCCCAGTATGCAGCATACCTGGCCTGTGCGGCTCAATACCTGGTTTCTGCTGGCGCTATTCCTGGCCCTTGCTGGCTTCGCGCTCATAGAACTGGTACAATCGTATCGTGTGTTGGAGCGTTATTATGCAGTATTACCCTGGCCCGAGCTGGCGCATAAAACAGCGCAGGGGCGGAAAACAGTGAAGGGGAGCTCCCGGCTCTGGCTGCTTGTGGTTGTGCTCGCCGTCTTCTTCGGGTCTCTCACTCTGGTGTTTCCGCCGACTATCCCGGAACAGTGGGCCAGCGACGCGGCACTCGCTATACTAATATGCTGGCCTCTACTCAACCTGCTGGAGTACATACAGACGGTGCATTGGCAAAGCGTGCCGGTAAGGAATGGAGAAGACAGACATGGAGCACACAATGGCTAGCATCCGCATCGCGCTGGTGGACGATCACCGCGTGGTGCGCCAGGGATTGCGCGTCTTTCTGGAATCCTTCCCCGACCTGGTGGTCATCGGCGAGGCGTCGAGCGGCGAGGAGGCCCTGCGCCAGATAGAGGCGTGGCTGCCGGATGTGGTGGTGATGGACCTGCTGATGCCAGGCGGCATCGATGGTATCAAGGCGATCCAGCGTATTCGCGCGTTGACGCCTCACACGCAGGTTGTCGCGCTGACCAGCTACACGGATGAGGCGCGAGTCGTGGCGGCCTTACGCGTGGGCGCCATCGGCTATGTGCGTAAAGACGCTGAACCCCAGGTATTGCTGGCCGCCGTGCGGGCGGCGGCGCGCGGCCAGTCGCTGCTCGACCCGGCGGTGGCGACCGCCGTGCTGCAAGAGCTGGTGCGTGGCGAGAACGCGCGTGTATCTCCCCTGACTGAGCGCGAGCAAGAGGTGCTGCGCCAGTTGGCTCTTGGGCGCACCAATCACGAGATCGCTGAAGCCCTGGTGGTCAGCGATGAGACCATCAAGACCCACGTCGGCAACATCCTCACCAAGCTCCACCTCGCGCACCGGACGCAGGCCGCGATGTACGCCGTCAGACATGGGCTGGTCTCACTGGATGAGATAGAGCTTTGAGGTCAGGGTTATTAAGTATGTATTTTAGCGCGCATAAAATCGAGCACGACGCTGTCAATGCGCGCGTCCTCAAACCAGTGCTCTTCGAGGTTCTCGCGGCCGCTGAACTGGCGCAGGGCGTCACGGGTGGCGACATCATAGTTACTGTTGACGGCACCTTTGTAATCGCCGGTGGCGGCCAGCATGGCCTGCAATTCGTGGGCCACAGCCGCATCTATGGTGAGGATATCGTTGGGGTCGGGGGGGAATAAATAGAGTTTATGCAATTGCAGGATACGTTTCAGTTCGGCAATCGGTTGCGGGTGATCGTCCACACGTAGATCGATGAAGCGATCATTGAATCCTCCGTAGCCGCCTCCTTCGCGCACGACGAGCAGGGCCGCTGATTGCTGGCCCCGGCTATCGCCTCCCGCCTCCTGGCCAGCGGCAAGCGCCGCCAGCAGCCGGTCGCACAGCAGACCCGCCGTCCCCTCAAAGGTCCGCGCCATTGCCTGCACCGTCTCCTGGCCCACCAGGATATTGCCCTGGCACGCGTAATGCTCGCCCACGCGTCCTCCTGCCCAGGGAAAGCAGGCGTTGCCAGTATACGTGGCTGGCTCGCCGTGGACGCCTACAACTCCCACCTGGCGCTGATCGCGCTCTTCGTCTTCGGTTGTTAGCCGGGCAAGTGCCTGGGCGGCGGATAGGCCGTTTACCAGGAACTCTAGTCCTCGTGGGCCGTAGCCAGTATTGGCGAAGGACTGCGTGGCTATCGCGCCCACCCCGGCGCTGGCCCACGGTACAACAGCGCCCACGGCCAGGAACTTTGATTGTACCGCAATGCCCAACTCGCCCATCTGCGGGTCTCGTGCCACAATAGAGAATGTCATGATAAAAACCCCCATTAAAAATGTTGTTGGTTGCGCTATTATAGCACGCGCATGGGAAAAGAACACCTGTAGCTTCCGATGCGTGTGGGGTCCACACGAGAATTTAACTTGACTTTCGACCAGCTTTCGCGCACAATAGTACCAGTAGTATGTGAGTATGGCACTGGAAAGTACGTATATCTTTTTGGTGAAGGCGATTGCACCACCACCGGGTGTATTCTGCAGGCGTGACGGGCTATTTCATGGAGATAGCAGGTTCACGACTTGCTGAAGAGGTGGTTAGCAAGGGTAGTGCGAACTACGAAAGAAACGCCACGGCCTGCAAGGAGCGAGCATGGTGCGACAGGACTGGTCTGATGAGGACCTTACTCAAAGGTTGAAGGAACGCAATCCCGAAGCTTTGGAGACGCTCATCTCCCGGTATTCTCGCGAGATTTTCTATTTTATACGTCTCGTGCTGGATGGAGTTGGTGTTACCCAGGACGCCGAAGAATGTGTCAATGACCTCTTCGTGGCGGCCTGGCAAGAGATCGATACCTTTGACTCTGTACGCGGCACACTCCGAACATGGTTAACGATGCGCGCGAAGTACATCGCCCTGGATCGTCGCCGCCAGTTGTCCCGGCGACAGGCTTACAGCATACAATCAGCGGAGGAAAATTACCGCTGGTCATCGTCAGATAGTAGTGGGGGACAGAATGGTTATGGATGGAGGGGCAATGAGCACGATAATCGCGTTGCGCTTCCTCCACACCCTGATGCCAGCATAGAATCCCTGCTGGAACAAAACGAGAGGCGCGAGGAACTGCGCCTCGCCTTGGCGACGCTGCCTGAGCTTGACCGCTACCTGATCTATCTGCGATACTTCAAGTTTGCCAGTACTGAAGAGCTGGCAACCAAAACGGGTCTGACTCGTCATGCCATAGATACACGGTTGTGGCGAGCACGGAAGAGCTTACGGGAGACGCTCAAGGAGCCACCACATGAGTATGAGCGAATTCGAGGAACAACATAATACGGAGCATAAAGATGATCCCCTGTTTCACTTGCGTGGCAGGGATGGCCATACACTTCCCGCTGATTTCAGCGAGGAAGAGCTTGTTTTTGCGCACGAACTGGAGACACTTTTCTCCATTGATGAAGAGCGTATCCCTCCTTACTTTGTACAAACCCTACTTGAGACTGAAGATCCGCGCTTTGTGCCTGTGGCGCGTGGCTTTGAGCATAAGACCAATGCTGCTGTCTTCCGACGCCTTAAATTAAAACGCCGTCTCTTCTCGGCTTCCCGTCCCTCCTTGAGCCAGTTTGCCCAGGGGGTCGGCAGGCGCCGTTCTCTGCTCACGCTCGTTGCTGGGCTGCTGATCTTTATGCTTGTCACGGTGGTATTTACCGCGCCATCGTTTGCTTCAGGCGTGCAGTTGCTGCTTGGCAATACACGAACTGGTGTCTACCAGGTGCGTGGAAATTTTCACACTCCTCCTCCAGCGCAGGCTGCCGCAGTGCTGGCTGATATCGGCTCTGATATCGATTCACAACCAACGGAGATTGGCCTGCTGAGCGTGCAGCAACTGTTACCTTTTTCGCTGTACTGGCCTCAAACATCCCCGACGAACTATACGCTGGGCCAGGTCTATATAAATCAAGCGCCGGACCAGAGATGGGCTGATGGCCCGGTCGTCGAACTGCAATATACCTACACCGGGCCGGGTGCGCTGATACAGGGGCAAACGGCTCAGCTTGCTATCCGCGAATTCAAGCCGCGCGGTGATGTCTACCAGGTCGTTGAGTCGGGGGCGGCTCAAGGCATCGGGACCGACCAGAATGGCCACGCGCAGGCTATCTATATCAATGGCCAATGGGGTATCATCAACAAGTACTCACGCCGCTGGCTCTCTAACCAGCACAGCGAGTTGATGTTCCAGCGCGATGGTGTAGTCTTCTGGATCGCCGGCGATCAGCACGAAGGCATGGATATGAATGCTCTGCTGAATGTTGCCAACTCGCTGCAAGTGCTGGATGTCAGCCGGGTGATGCACGAAGGGGTCAGCATGAACTATGTTGCCCAAGTTGAGCAAGATGTGCCAGGGCCATTTGATAGTGATATCCTGCTGGTCTTCCCAGATAACGGCAGCGGCGGCCCGTACCTGTGGCTCGGTGGCCCGGCCAACAGCACTCCTGATAAACCCCTTCAGAAAACGGCGCCTCATACCCATGGGCATTGAGAAGAAAGATGGAAGATGCGCGTACAGGAACACGTGAAACTTTCTACGGCGGCAGCACTTGTCGCGCTGCCCTGGTTGAAAAAGGATACCTGGATCCCCTTATCGGCCAGTGTGCTCATCGATGTTGACCACTATCTCTGGTACGTGGCGTTACTCTATTTCAACCAGGCGCACCCCACGCAGAGACGGGCCACCAAGCTATTTCATCAGCCAGCTCTATTGACGGTGCTGGCGCTGGTCGCGACGTATACGCGCTCAAAAACCCTCTGGTTGATCCTGGCAGGCTTTCTCTTCCATGTCAGCCTGGATAGATTCCATATGACCCGTATAGCCTCTCTGAAGCATTCGTTGATTGCGGAAGCGCATGGACGCTGCCCTGCGTGCGGCGAGCCGTGTGACGAGCTACAACTGCATACCGTGTATTCCGCCAGGAGTATGTTCAACCGCTACCGGCGCGAACATTTTGTGGCGCTGTGTCCGGCGTGCCACGAGCGAGCGCATGAGGGCCAGCCATAGCCCCATACGCGGGTCGAGGACAGGTCCCCATGTACTGGCGGGTCTGAGCATAATATGATATAATCCTGACGAATGTTTGGGCTGCAAGAAAGCGAGGAAAGTAACTTGGCTACTCTACATGCATGGCTTCCGGCAATTCGAGTTGTACAGATTATTCTCGGTATTGCCGTGATGATCTTTATCTTGCTCCAGGTACGAGGCGCGGGCCTGGGAAGTGTCTTTGGTGGCACTAGCGCGGGCTCAGTCTTTAAGACGCGACGCGGGGTAGAGCGCCTGGTCTTCAATATCACCGTTATCTTCGTGGTGGTTTTCTGTGTTATCTCTCTGGGCAGTATGTTGATCCGCTAAGATTGCTGATTTTAGCTGATTTTTATGGCTTCCGCATACCTGTACAGCCGGTCTCCCTGTCGTTGAGGTATGTCAATGGATATTGACATCTGGCCTTTTGCCTCCATACAATACTTATAGAAGTAGAGAGCAGGCGGCGAGAGGTGCTATGGACCAGACATCTTCACAATTACCTACGGCAGCCCCGGCGGCAGTGGCGCCTGCCGTGAACGGGGAATATACAGCGGACCGCGCAGGACAACAATTCGGCAACTACCGCTTGCTACGCCTGTTGGCGATAGGCGGTTTTGCCGATGTGTACCTTGGTGAGCATATCCACCTGCGCACCAATGCTGCTATCAAGCTCCTGCGTACCCGGCTGGCGGAGGAGGACGTGAAGCAGTTCAGCGAAGAGGCGCGCATCGTCGCCAGCCTGCGTCACCCCCACATCGTCAGCATTCTGGATTTCGCGGTGAGCCAGGGTATCCCCTTTCTCGTCATGGACTATGCGCCCAACGGCACCCTGCGGCAACGTCACGCGCGCGGTAGTCAGCTCGCGCCCAACACTATTCTTTCCTACCTCAAGCAGGTCGGCGATGCCTTGCAATACGCCCACAATGAACGCTTAATCCATTGTGATTTAAAGCCGGAGAATATCCTCGTCGGACGCAAAGGCGAGATCCTGCTGAGCGATTTCGGCATCGCGGTTGTCGCGCAGAGTTCGCGCTTCCAGTTGACACAAGCGATCATCGGCACGATCAGCTACATGCCTCCCGAACAGCTCCATGGCAGACCAGTCCTGGCCAGCGATCAGTACGCGCTGGGAATTATGGCGTACGAGTGGCTCTGCGGCGTATGCCCCTTCCGAGGTTCCGTCACCGAGATCATGGCACAGCATATTAATGCGAGCCCACCATCGCTCCGCGAGCGTGTTCCTGGCCTCTCGCCCGTGCTTGAGCAGGTGGTGATGACTGCGCTGGCGAAGGAGTCGGGGCAGCGCTACGCGTCCGTGGTGGATTTTGTGGCAGCCTTTGAGGCGGCCCTCTTGTCGCAGCCACGGCTGATCCTGCCCGCCACCCCAGCTCAGGTCGAGAAGACTCTGCTCTCCCAGGCTACCCTGCCAGATGTAGATGCGCCCCCCGATACGCCGTGGGGCGAGGCGACACAGTATACACCGTTCCTTGTGCCAGTTCTATCAGGGTCAGGACAGCGCGTCTCCCGGCGGTCAATAGTGCTAGGCATATCGGGTCTGGCGGCTACTGGCCTGCTGGGAGGTGGCGTAGCATGGTGGGCGCGCGCTCATCCCTTTACGCGTCCTATGTCCACTGCGAAAGCCAGATCGTTGCCAACGCCGCAGCCAATTGGCACCACCTTCGTTATCTATCGTGGACACTTTCGAGGCGTGAGCGCGGTCGCGTGGGTGCCGGTGCAAGGCACGTACATCGCGTCGGGCAGCAAAGATCTCTCGGCGCATGTCTGGTATACCAGCAACGCCATTACGCTGACCAGCTATGGGGGACACGGCGATGCTGTCAATGCGATCGCCTGTCTGGACGACGGCTCGCGTATCGCCTCGGGCAGCGCCGACAAGACAGTCCAGGTCTGGGACACCAACGGCGGTGGCCATGTCTACACATATTCGGGTCATGGAGACGTAGTGAATAGCGTGGCCTGGTCGCCCGATGGCGCGCATATCGCCTCGGGCAGCTCCGATCATACTGTCCAGGTCTGGAACCCTGCTGATGGCAGCAATGCCTATACGTATTCGGGCCATGAGGACGCGGTGAACAGCGTGGCCTGGTCGCCCGATAGCCAGCGTATCGCCTCGGGCAGCACCGACCATAGTGTTCAGATCTGGAGCGCCGTTGACGGTAGCAACGCGGTCACATACTCAGGACACGGCGATATAGTGAATGCCGTGGCCTGGTCGCCCGATGGCAAATATATCGCCTCGGGCGGTGCTGATAAGACGGTGCAGGTCTGGGACGCCGCGAGCCAGAAGCTGGCCTATACCTACCAGGGCCACAGCGACATAGTGAATGCTATCGCCTGGTCACCCGATAGCCAGCGTATCGCGTCGGGCAGCACCGACCACAGCGTCCAGGTCTGGCATGCCTTCAATGGCGGCCAGAGATATACCTTTCCCGGCCACAGTGACGCGGTAAACAGCGTGGCCTGGTCGTTCGACGGCACAGCCATCGCCTCCGGGAGCAACGATACGACGGTGCAGGTCTGGAAGGCGGTATGATGTGGGAGGGTGCCAGGGGAGCGCCCGTACATTTTGTAAGTATCTTCTCTTGCCCCGGAATGCGAATCGTGGTATACTGAATATATACTATGTGGAGGTTTTCTTGCCTGATCGTGTGATCAGAGAACATAGGCGAGCAGTGATGAAATCCATAGAGACCGATATATCGACACTACAACATATGTGCCCCCGCTATGAGCAGGCCATTCACTTGTTGGGAAAGCGTTGGACAGGACTTTTGCTGGACGCTTTGATGGGGGGGCCACGACGCTTCTGCGAATTGACTGCGGCCGTCGAAGGACTCTCTGACCGCGTGCTGAGCGACCGCTTGCGGGAGTTGGAGGTGGAAGGTATCGTCGAGCGCCAGGTCTATCCACACATTCCTGTGCGCGTCGAGTACCAACTCACAGAGAAAGGGCGGGCGCTCAAGCCTGTTGTTGACGCCATCCATCACTGGGCCGAGCAGTGGATCGCCCTGCCAGATCCGATGGATTCTTCTGAAGCAGATGAAGCCGCCTCATAGCCTCTCGTAAAATGCGTTGCCCTGTTCTCCTGGAGACACTCCTCGTCCCATGAGGTTCCCAATATGCTATACTATGGTTCATGGAAACATTATGGGCGCCCTGGCGCATGGCGTATATTGCGCCGAAGACAGAGCCATCGCAGGAATGTATCTTCTGCACTAAACCGGCCGCCGACCGTGACGTGGAGAATCACATCCTGTACCGTGGTGAGCGCAGCTATATGATGCTGAACCTCTACCCCTACAGCAACGGACACCTGATGGTCGTGCCATACCAACACCTGAACAGCATTGAGAAGCTGGAGGCAGCTACGTTGGCCGATATGATGGCCCAGGCGCAACTGGCCCAGCGCGTCATCCGCGCCACTATGCATCCCGATGGTTTCAACATGGGCATCAACGAGGGCAAAGTAGCGGGCGCTGGCTACGAGGAACACGTTCACCTGCATATTGTGCCACGCTGGAACGGTGACACCAACTTTATGCCCGTCCTTGCCGATGTCAAGGTGATGCCCGAACATATTGACACAGTATACCAACACCTGAAACAAGCCCTCGAAGCGATCCGGTGACCCAGTTCGCTTACCTCATTCGTGGTCCCCGGCCCGTAGCGCGTGGCTTGCCTCGCCGTCCTGCAA
>JALYVR010000630.1 GCA_030853145.1 Chloroflexota bacterium
GGCAACAAGATAGCAGTATTCGACGTGTATGAATCCCCCTTATTGAACGTGGATATAGCTGGGAATATTCTTTCCGCTCAACTATGTTACTTACACTGACGTAGTTATATGATCCGTCACGCGCTCGCCCCTACGCGGATGAGCGCGCAAATGCAAGGAGCGAGAGACGCATGCAAGTATTCGGTAAGAAATCGCGCGAAGAGATAGAGAAGTTACCCGATGGGAAAGATCGTCTCCCGGCCGGGCAGTACCTGACGAAAAAGTGGCCGGTGCTGACGTATGAGCGCACGCCCAGCAAGCTGCCTGACAACTGGCGGCTGAAGGTTTCGGGTCGGGTGGAGCACCCCTTTGAGCTAAACTGGGAGGAGTTCCTCGCGCTGCCGCATACGACGCTGACCGCCGATTTTCACTGTGTGACGACCTGGAGCCGCTACGATAATACCTGGGAGGGCATCCATATCCGCGAGATCCTGCGCCGCGCCCGGCCACTGCCAAGCGCTAAGTATGTGATGGCCCACTCCTGGACCAGTTATACGACAAACCTGCCTCTTGCCGACCTCGATGACGACGATGTGCTGATCGTGACGAAGCACGATGACGAGCCTCTGGAGGCCGAGCACGGCGGCCCGGTGCGCCTGATCGTACCGAAGCTGTACGCCTACAAGAGCGCCAAGTGGCTCGATGGCCTGGAGTTCATGGACGAGGACCAGCCAGGCTTCTGGGAGCGGCGCGGCTACCATAATCACGCTGATCCCTGGCTGGAGGAGCGCTACTGGTAGTTCTGTTATAGGATGATACGCAAGACGCCCCGCTCTACAAATGCGGGGCGTCTTGCGTATCATCCTATATTTCTCTCCTGCTACTTCGTCACCACTAGTTTTACCGTTAAGGTGCGTCCCGGTAAAAGAAAGGCAAAGAAATTCTCGTAAATATTGGGGAAGCGGTTGGCCCACCACTCTACAAGGAGTACGCGGAACAGTCTGCCGAAGCCGATACGCCGATACCGGATGCTGAAGCGCGTCTCTGAGAACCAGGTGTAGCGCTCCTTATCATCGGTCTCGGCGAAATGCTCAAAGGTGCGGTAGGTGAAGAAGCGTACATGTGTGGGGTCGCCAAAGGCGCCAACGCACGTATAGTAGGGCACGATCACTTCGATCAGCGCGCCGGATTTGCAGACCCGGTGCAATTCGGTCAGGGCAGCGGGCAGGTTTCTGATATGCTCGAGTACATGGTGCGCATAGACCCCTGTGAAGGTGTTATCCGGAAAGGGGATTGTTTCCTTCTCCAGGTCAACAACGACATCAACGCCGGGCAGTGGGGTGATATCCAGTCCAATGGTGCCCGGAATCTTTTTCAGGCCGCACCCTATATGGAGCGCCTTGCCTTCAGCAGAAATAGCGTCTCGCTGGCCAGTGGCATCCTCGCTCTCAGGGCTTTGAGGTACCGACTCTTTCATTTTGTTGTGTATCACTTTCTCTTCATCATAAATCTACATGTACCAATTTTACATAATAATGACCGAATATCTCTATTCTGTCAAGGATTGAAGTAAGTCTATATTTATATCATTGGGATGAGGATTTTGTGACCGTTGTTGAATGCTAGTATTACGCTGTATCCTGCACCTTGCGCAGCGGTCCCGCCACCAGCCACGCCACACCCACCGCGCACAGTGGCAGCCCCGCGAGCATGACCACCAGTGGCGCGCTGAGGCTGAGCAGCAGCAAACCTGCCGCGCCATTGCCCAGCGGGGTGCCGGCTGGCCCGACACTGCCGGTGAAGGCCAGCACGCGACCCTGTAGTTCGCCGGGGATGGCTTTGAGGCGGAGAGTGGCCAGGTAGATGGCGCCCAGGTCGTCGAGCGCGCCCAGGATGAAGTAGATCAGCAGCACCAGCCAGAAGAGCGGCACGATGCCCATCAGCGCGTAACAGGCGGCTTGCGCGACCAGCAGCAGGCAGGCGACGATCCCTGGTCGACGCGGGCGCAGTGGTCCGAAGAGCAGGGCCGAGAGCAGCACGCCCAGCGAGTTGACGGAGAGCAGCGCCCCCATGCCCGCCGCGCCGACGTGCAGGAAACGCTCGCAGTAGAAGGGCAGCGCGACGTTAAAAATGCCGATGCCGGCGTTCCAGAAGAACGAGATAGAGAGCAGCGCCAGCAGCAGGGGACTGCGCCCGGCGAAGCGGATGCCTCGCAGCAGGTCGGCCAGGAAGTTTCCCGCCTGCTTTGCGCCCGTAGAGATCGCCGGCGTCCGGCTGCGCATGAGCACGGAGAGCAGGAGCGCGAAGACGAAGAATGTGCCGCTATCGATCCAGAGCAGCGCCAGCGGCCCGATCAAGAAGACGAGCAGGCCAGCCAGTCCAGGGCCGGCGATAAAGCTGATCTGCCGTTGCATCACCTCTAGAGCATTGGCCGTGTTATACTCTTCGGGCGGGACCAGTTCGGTGATCAGCGCGGGCGTGCCGACCTGCGTGACGACGGAGAGCATACCCAGCAGTGCGATGATGCCGTACAGCACTGGCAGGCACATGCTGTCCCTGCCATCTAGCAAGGGGATGAGCAGCACCAGGCCGCCGCGCAAGACGTTATCGACGAGCATAACCGCCTCACGCCGGAAGCGATCAAGTGCCCAGCCGACGAGCAGTCCGGAGAACAGGCCCGGCAGGTCGAAGATCAGAAAGGTCAGCCCTACCTCCAGAGGATTGTGTCCGCGCCCAAGCACGTACCACGCCAGCCCAAACAGGGTGAGGCTATCGCCAAAGCTGGAGATGAGCGCGCCACTCCACATAAGCATGTAGGCGCGATTGCGTAACATTGCCTTGTATTTCCACATACAGGCCTATTGTACAAGGTTTGCCAAGACTCGCGCGCCGTGTCGACCCGGCGTGGAGGCAGAATGCTTATAGCCGCAGATACATAAGCGTGCTCCAGTTCTTGCATAGCATGCTTCCCAGCAGCCGTTTTTCTTAATATGACATACAGGTGACAGCATTCATCCTGTATTCTTTGGATATGAGGAGTGTATCCGATGATACGCTTGAGTCATACAACGAGAAAATCAGGACAGTGTCGAAGTTCGCACGAACTTCCATTAGTAGACAGGAGATAGACACATGGCTTCCATTCACAAGGAGATTTTGATCGAGGTTCGCCCTGAGACCGCCTGGGCTGCGGTTCGCGATGTTGGTGCAGTGCATCAGCGCCTCGCGCCGGGCTTCGTCGTCGATACTCGGCTCGAAGGGGCCTCCAGGGTTGTCACTTTTGGGAACGGCGCGGTGGTCCGCGAGCTGATCGTCGACATCGACGACGAGGCTCGCCGACTTGCCTACGCAGCGGTCGGGGGGCGAACCACGCACCACAACGCGTCGATGCAGGTCTTTGCCGAGGGTGCGGAGCATAGTCGTCTTGTCTGGATCACCGACATGTTGCCAGACGATCTCGCCGCGTCCATCAACAAGCTCGTTGAACAGGGGTCTGCCGCTATGAAGCAGACGCTGGAGAAAGAGACCGCCCGTCCTTCGTAGCGGCGCGATTG
>JALYVR010000065.1 GCA_030853145.1 Chloroflexota bacterium
CTGTACTACCAGGACGGCGAGGCAAGCCACGCGCTACGGGACCACGGCGGGAGGCCGCTCCTCGCAGGCTTTAATGAGCCATGCAGGGATTGGGTTGCACGCCCCCGTTGGCAGTCCCGAAGAACCAGGGCACATCCGATTTGCCGTACTCGGCGTCTCGACCGAAGTCGTTGCTGGTCTTGCCCCGGATATCGTTGCCGAAGGTCAGCGCGCAGTTGGCCCCTCGTCCAGATTGGGCATAGAAGGGATAGAAGACTGCCCCTGGTGGCGGCACCGTGCAGCCCGAGCCATCGGACTTGCAGGTTGAATCCTGAACAAGCACTTCGGTCTCGAACATCAGCGCGGGGTATGGTGCGGAGTACTGGCCATGCCCCGAAGCGCTGAGCGGAGCGTGGATCTGGACCGAGGTGGGCGTGTTGCGCGTGCCATCGGGCCAGTTCGGCAGATACGAGGCGCCATCGAAGTCCAGGTCAGCCCCGGTGCAGCCGGGAACCGTGGGACCGGGGAAGCAGGGTGGGTCATCGGCGTCGCCATCGCCGTTGGCTCCCACCTCGAAATGTCCCAGTTCGAAGGCGATGCCGATATTAGCCTCCAGGAACGTCCAGGAGTTTACATTGCGCAATTTGGCGGTGTTGAACTCAGGATGGTAGTCGAAGGTAGTGGGAGCGCAGGTATTGACATCCAGGCTCTGGAAGCCGTTCTGCGCGCTGCCGACCATGTAGCCGCTCTGCCCCGTCGTTTCATCGACTACGCGGTTGATAACGCCATGGGACGTGTCGTGCATAGTGATCTGTAACTTGTCCCCCTGGTTCATCAGCAGCGTCTGCGTGTTGGGGGTGAACGTGGCATTCGTCGAGCTGGCCGGTCCTGGTGGGCCGGTGGGGATGCCGTCCTTCTGAATGAAGGCGAAGTTGACCGGCTCCGTACAGTTGGGGTTGCAGGTGGGAGCCGCCGGGTCGCACTTCAGGCTGTCGATGGTCATCGCGGCACACCAGTGAGTGGCGTCGCAGCTCAATTGTGTGAGATAAGGGTAGAAGCCGGGGGGATAGAATTGCAGTTCGAGGAAGGCCGACCCGGCAGCCGCTGGATCATTCGAGAAGGCCGATGGCGGGTTCTTGTCGCTATCGGGAACACAGGGGTTCAATGGGTAGGACTGCTGCTCGCAGAGTGCCATGCTGAACCAGAAGGTCGCGTAGTTCTCAAAGGTCTGAGTGGCGGGCAGCGCGTGCTCTTTGGGCAGGGTGATCTCCCACCTGACGTTGTTGCCGGAGCCAGGGGCGTTAGAAAGAAACTGGCTGCTCGGTTCATCATGGCCAATGTAGTGCTCGTTGTCTTCGCCGCGCGTGTGATTCGGTCCTGTGATGTCTGCGCAGGGGAAGTTGCGTTTCACCGCCTGCTGAATATCACTATACCCGTTACAGTCGAGTTCCCCTTTGCCGGGGAAAGAGAGCTTTGCCGCGTGTGCGGCGTGCCTGGGAATAAAGGAAGTGGTCAGCGATACGCTAATCGAGACTGCTATGACCAGGGCAGCCAGTACCAGGGGTAGTTTCAACCGGGTCAGGTCTCTCATGGGCAAGCCTCCTGTTGATGAAAGAGATACACATTGACAAAGCAGGGTCAGGCGCCAGTGAAAAAGAGAGCGTTTTTGTTCAAAAACAACAGAAACGATGATAGGTCTGCCTATAGTATAGACAAATTTCCATGATTATGATAGGGTAGCGCCGCTTTTAGCACAAATGGGGGATTCCGACTGTTTCGACCCGTAGCGCGGCCTGCCTCGCCCGACGTGGATCACGGAAATGCGGAAATGAGGGAATGTGGGGGTTGACAAACCCCCGCAAGGTAGTGTATCCTCAAATACAACAAGATACGTGTGACAACGAAAGAACTCCGGCAACGAAGCCTTTGATCCTCAGCGTCCACTTCGTGATCTATCAACAAACAACATTCCCGCGCAGTTTATTTGGAGGAGTTTATGTCAGCAGCATATTCTACAATCGCCCAGCCAGCAATGGTTGCTGGCCGCGCCTGTATGAAGTGCCTGGCTATCCATATGCCTGAAACGGCGATGGCCTCCACGACTGCCAGCAGCATACAAATAATCAGAATCGGCGCACCTGCGCCGATTTCTTTATATGGGCTGCTTTTTGCCATTCCTAGCCTTCTCCTTGTAGGTGTAGGCGTAGTAGGCCTTGGGCTTATTACCGGCCTTACCGGCCTTATTAGCCTTACGGGGCCTGGTCTTGTAGGATTAACTGCAGGGCCAGCGCCAGGCGCAGTACAGGGAGAGTAAAGGGGGCAACGAAGCAACCCAATCCAAAGCAGGTAACCTAACGAGGACCTCCCAGTGGGCGGTCCTCGTTTTTTATTGTTTTAGCATTTTTCAGGAGGAATTATGATTGCTGCAACGATTACTCAGCAGAGCATGAAGGATCAGGAGACCCAGGCACAATCGCACGAAGATGCGCGCGAACTGGCGGGAAGCCACATTCTCTGCGAGGCTCTGGTGCGCGAAGGAGTAGAGCTGCTCTACGGGTACCCTGGCGGCGCGATCATGCCTTTTTACGATGCGCTCTCGTCCTATCCAGCGCTGTACCACGTCCTGGTGCGCCACGAGCAGGCGGCGGCCCACGCGGCCGATGGCTATGCGCGCGCCACCGGGAAGGTCGGTGTCTGCGTGGCCACCAGCGGACCCGGCGCCACCAACCTGGTAACGGGGCTGGCGACGGCCTTTATGGACTCGACGCCCATCGTGGCGATCACCGGGCAGGTGGCCCGCCCCTTTATCGGGCGCGACGCCTTCCAGGAGACCGATGTCATTGGCGTGACGCAGCCGATTACCAAGCATAATTTCCTGGTGCGCAATGTCGAAGAGCTGGCAGATATCGTACACGAAGCCTTCCAACTGGCGCGCAGCGGGCGGCCCGGTCCCGTACTCATCGATGTGCCCAAGGATGTGCAGTTCAGCAAAACCCTGTATCGCCCTTCGGCCTCCGTGCGCTCGATGGAGTATTTCCGCGTCTCCCGCGTCCCGCCGCCCTCGCCAGATGCCATTGCCCAGGCGGCGCGCCTGATCGCTGAAGCCAGACATCCCGTAATTATGAGCGGTCATGGAGTCATTCTCTCTAAGGCGTACGCCGAGTTGCGAGCCTTTGCCGAGAAGAGCAACATCCCGGTGATTACCACGCTCCTGGGCCTGAGCGCCTTCCCGGAGACCCATGCGCTGGCCCTGGGCATGCCCGGCATGCATGGTCCCGCCCATGTCAACCGCGCCATCGGTGACGCGGACCTCGTGATCGGTGTGGGCCTGCGCTTTGATGATCGGGTGACTGGCAAGGTGAGCGACTTCGCGCCCCACGCGCGCTTTATCCACATCGATATCGACCCCTCCGAGATGCACAAGGTCAAACCGGCGATCGTGCCGATTGTGGCCGACGCGAAAGCGGCCCTCGCTGCTCTCGTGGAGGCCGTTGAGCCGGGTGATCACCGCGCGTGGATCGCTGAGATTCGCGCCTGGGAGACCGAAGCCAGCGAGCGTGCTCAGCATATCGCGCGCGACCAGGAGTATCCCGATCCAACCTGCATCCTCGACGCCATCCGCGCTGAGACCGGCGGCGATGCCATCATCGTCAGCGACGTAGGCCAGAACCAGATGTGGACGGCGCGCCACTACTTGTGGACGCGGCCCAACAGCCATATCACCTCCGGCGGTCTTGGCACCATGGGCTTCGCGCTGCCAGCGGCTATGGGCGTCAAGATGGGCATGCCCGCCGCCACCGTGTGGGCCGTGGCCGGCGACGGCGGCATTCAGATGAATATCCAGGAGTTGGCCACGCTCAAGCAGCAAGGTATCTCCGTCAAGGTTGCCATCATGAATAATGGCTACCTCGGCATGGTGCGCCAGTGGCAGCAGTTCTTTCACGCGCGTAACTACTCCGAGACACCCATTACTGGTCCCGACTACGTACAACTGGCCGCCGCCTATGGGCTGACCGGCATGTGCGTGAAGCGGCGTGAGGATGTGCAGGCGGCGGTGCGCCGGGCCATGGAGACCGAGGGCACGGTGATTATCGATTTTGTCATCGAGTCGGAAGCCAATGTCTACCCGATGGTCGCGCCGGGTCATGGCATCACCAGCATGATCGAAGAACACGAGGAGAGCGCGCACCATGACTAATCACGTTGTTGTTAGTGAACGCGCGGGCCAGGCCAATGCTGCCCAGGGTTCCGAGCGCCTGCACACGCTGGTCGTGCTTGTAAACGACCGGCCAGGTGGGGTTGACCGCGTTGTGGGCCTGCTGCGCCGCCGTCGTGCCAGGATGCAGACGCTGGCTATCGTGCGCAGCGAATTGCCGGAGGTGGTGCGTATCACCGTGGTTGTCGACGACTCCGAGGTGCATGCCGATCAGTTGGTAGAGCAACTACGCAAAGTTGCCGATGTCACCCATATTGTCAACCTTTCAGCGGAACAGGCGGTCGCGCGCGAGCTGGCCCTGGTGAAGGTCAACTGCACCAGCACCAATCTTAACGAGATCATCGAACTCGGTCATCTCTGCGGCGCGCACGCAGTCGATATCACCCCGCAGACCGTCACCCTGGAAGTGACCGGCAGCGAGGAAAAGGTCGCTAGGCTGATCGACCTGTTACAACCCTATGGCGTGCGCGAAGTTGCCCGCACCGGTCGCGTGGCCATGGCCCGTAGCCTCGAATCCGATACGTAGGGACCCGATTTATCGCGGCGGACGCGATTTATCGCCTGTAAGTTATTTTGCCTGTACTTTGTCTACAGATAGATTGTTTGTATGGACGTTATTTCACGTCTAGCGCGTTTCAAACGCATCTAACCATAAAGGAGAATTTTCTATGGCGAATATTTATTATGACGCTGATACCAACCTTGAGCTTATCCAGGGGAAGCGCGTCGCCGTCATCGGCTATGGCAGCCAGGGACATGCGCACGCGCTCAATATGCGCGACAATGGCTGCAATGTGGTCATTGGCCTCCCAGCCAATAGCAAGAGTCGCGCGAAAGCCGAGGCCGAAGGTCTGCCGGTCATGACGCCGGCCGCCGCCGCCGAGCAGGCTGATCTCATCATGATCCTGATCCCTGACGAGAAACATCGCGAGGTATTTGAGCGCGATATCCGGCCCGGCCTGGCCCCCGGCAAAATGATCATGACCGCGCACGGTTTCAGCCTGCACTACGCGCAGATCGTCCCTCCGGCCGACATCGATGTGGCGATGGTCGCGCCCAAGAGTCCGGGCCACATGATGCGCCGCCTCTTCGTCGAGGGTGTTGGCGTCCCTGCCCTGTGGGCCGTCCAGCAGGACGCTACTGGCCAGGCCGAGGCGCTGACCCTGGCCTACGCCCGCGCCGTCGGCTCTACCCGCGCCGGTGTGCTGCGCACGACTATTGCCGAAGAGACCGAGACCGACCTTTTTGGTGAGCAGGCCGTGCTCTGCGGCGGCGTCACCTCGCTGATCCGCGCAGGCTTCGAGACGCTTGTCGATGCGGGCTACCAGCCGGAGATCGCCTACTTCGAGTGCATGCACGAGATGAAGCTGATCGTGGATCTGATGTACCAGGGCGGCATGAGCTACATGCGCTACTCGATCAGCGATACCGCCGAGTTCGGCGACTACGTGTCCGGCCCGCGCGTCGTCGATGAGCGCACGCGCGACGAGATGCGCAAGATCCTGCGCGATATCCAGGACGGCACCTTTGCCACGCGCTGGATTCTTGAGAACCAGGCTGGCCGCCCATCCTTCCAGGCGATGCGGCGCAACAACGCCCAGCACCAGATCGAGCACGTTGGACGCGAGCTGCGCTCAATGATGCCCTGGCTGAACCCGGCGGCCAAGAAGCCCGAAATTACGGAAACAAAGAACGCTGAGATTGCGGAAACAAAGAATTAGGCGCGAGATTGTCCTCGCCCTATTACACAATCACAAGGAGGAAACAAAACCATGGGAGATCCCGCTGTAATTCGGATTTTTGATACTACCCTGCGCGATGGCGAACAGTCACCGGGCGCTACAATGAGCACCGAAGAGAAGATGTTGGTTGCCGAGCAGCTTGTGCGCCTTAAGGTAGACATCATCGAAGCTGGCTTCCCCGCCGCCTCACCAGGCGACCTGGCGGCAGTCAAAGAGATCGCGCGCAGCGTGCGTGGCCAGCAGGAGCATACGGTCGCCATCGCCGGACTCGCACGCGCCAATAGAGACGACATCGATGCCGCCTGGCAGGGTGTGCGCGAAGCCGAGAAACCGGTGATCCATGTGTTTCTTGCGACCTCTGAAATTCACCTGAAACACAAGCTACAGATCAGCCGTGAGGAGGCGCTGGAGCGCGTCAGGACGATGGTGGCCTATGCGCGCAACCTCTGCCCGGTGGTTGAGTTCTCGGCGGAGGATGCCACGCGCACTGACTGGGACTATCTCTGCCGCGTCTGCGAGCTAGCCATTAAATCGGGCGCGACGACCATCAACGTGCCGGATACCGTGGGCTACGTTATGCCGCACGAGTACGAGATGCTTTTCCGCTACCTGCGCGAGCGCGTGCCCGGCATGGAGGATGTCGTGATGAGCGCGCATTGCCACAACGACCTGGGTATGGCGACGGCGAACACGCTGGCGGCCATCAGGGCCGGCGCGCGCCAGGTTGAGGTTACCGTCAATGGCCTGGGTGAGCGCGCGGGCAATACCGCCATGGAAGAGGTGGTCATGGCTCTGCGCACGCGCCCAGAGACCTTCAACTATGCCGAGACGGGCATCAACGCCGAGGAGTTCGTGCCCACCAGCCAGTTGGTGAGCCGCCTGTCGAGCATCCCCGTGCAGCCCAACAAGGCGGTTGTTGGCACAAACGCCTTCGCGCACGAGGCTGGTATTCACCAGGACGGCATGTTGAAGAATCGCCTGACCTATGAGATCATGACGCCCCAATCGGTGGGCTGGTCGGATACCCGGCTCGTCCTGGGCAAGCACTCTGGTCGCCATGGCCTGGATGCTCGCCTGCGCCAGTTGGGTCATAAGCTGAGCGCCGATGACCTGAAGGTCGCCTATCGCCGCTTCATTGCCATGGCCGACCGCAAAAAGCACGTCACCGACGCAGACCTGCTGTATATTGTTGAATGCGGCGTGGAGACACCCGCCGCGATCTAACGTCGTATAGCCATAATAGATGCATGGTCGTCGCCGTCCTGTAGGGTATGGTTGGCCACATAGGTATATCCTTAAGACAAGGGGGTAGCAGGAAGCGAGAGGTGTCGCCCCTACGGAGACACCCGGAGCAGGCCTCATTGCCCAACGGGACGGCGATGGCCGTACATGAAATCAGGTTCGTCATTTGCTAACATATGGGCGCGGCCTGTCCGCGCCCTGTACCATAGGTAAGGAGCAGACCCGTGACCCAGATCGAAACACCACGAGAGCATGAACAGGCGCGCCCACAGAGCGCAGAGGCCCCCAGAATACCGGCCCTGGGCCTTGAAGAGGGCTACGCCTACTTCGAAGGCCAGTTTGTGCCGATGGGCGAGGCCAAAGTCAGCATCGCCACCCACGCCTTGCAGTATGGCACCGCCTGCTTTGAAGGCATACGCGGCTACTGGAATGCTGGACAGGAGCAGCTCTACCTGCTCAAACTGCGCGAGCACTACCAGCGCATGGCCCAGTCATGTAACGTGCTGCATATCCAGCTTGAGGAATCGCTGGACGAGATGTGTCGGATCACGGTAGAGCTTGTGCGCAGGCACGGCTATCGCCAGGATGTCTATGTACGTCCCCTGGCCTACAAGGCATCGCGCACCATCAAGCTCGCGCTCAGTTCGCTGGAGAATGCCTTCGCCGTCTATACCTTCCCCATGGGCAATTATGTCGACATCAACTCCGGGCTGCGCGTCTGCACCTCGTCGTGGCGGCGCGCCAACAGCAATGCCATGCCGGTGCGCGCCAAGGTCACGGGCGCCTATGTCAATAGTTCGCTCGCCGTGGACGACTCCAGCGCCGCCGGTTTCGACGAAGCCATCATGCTCACTCACGATGGCTACGTCTCCGAGGGCAGTTCGTGCAACCTCTTCATCATGCGCAATGGCAGGCTCATCACCCCGGCCGTATCCGAAGATATCCTGGAAGGCATCACTCGCAACACCCTGATCGAGATGGTGCGCCAGGAGTTTGGCATGGTCGTCGAGGAGCGGCGCATCGACCGCACCGAGCTTTACGCCTCCGATGAGATCTTTCTGTGTGGCACCGGTGTGCAGGTCTCGCCCGTCGTCAGCGTTGATCACCGCGCGGTTGGCAGCGGCCTGCCCGGTGCCTTCACCATGCGCTTGCAGGCGCTCTATCTCGCGGCCTGTCGTGGCGAGAACGAGCGCTATCGAGACTGGGTTACCCCTGTCTATTAAGAACGATTTAAGAACGAGAGGAATTTGTAATGCGTTCAGATCAGATCAAACTCGGCTTTGAACGCGCGCCCCATCGCGGCCTGCTGCGCGCGACCGGGGTAGTGGGCGAGCATGATTTCCATAAACCCTTTATCGCCGTCTGTAACTCGTATGTTGACGTGGTACCAGGCCATGTCCACTTGCAAGCATTCGGTAAACTGGTAAAAGAGGCCATCCGCGCGGCCGGTGGTGTACCCTTCGAGTTCAACACCATCGGTGTTGACGATGGCATCGCCATGGGCCATATCGGCATGAAGTACTCGCTGCCCAGTCGCGAACTGATCGCAGACTGCGTGGAGACCATGGTCGAGGCGCATCGCTTTGATGGCATGGTCTGTATTCCCAACTGCGATAAAATCGTGCCCGGTATGATCATGGCGGCTATGCGCCTGGATATCCCCACCATCTTCGTCAGCGGCGGTCCCATGGCGGCGGGCAAGCTGGCCGATGGCCGCTCGGTCGATCTGATCAGCATCTTCGAAGGTGTGGGCGCCTACCAGGCCGGGAAGATCGACGACCGCGCGTTGCTGGAGTTGGAGCAGCAGGCGTGTCCTACCTGTGGCTCGTGTTCCGGCATGTTCACCGCGAACTCCATGAACTGTTTGATGGAGGCCCTGGGGCTGGCCCTGCCCGGAAACGGTTCCTACCTTGCCACCAGCGCGGCCCGCGCGGAGCTGGTGCGCGAAGCCGGGCGCATGATTATGCGCTTGATCGAGTCCAATCTGACGCCCCGCCAGATCGTCAACGTGGAGAGCATCGATAACGCCTTCGCGCTGGACATGGCCATGGGCGGCTCGACCAATACCGTGCTGCATACGCTGGCGCTGGCGCGCGAGGCCGGCATTGAGTACTCGCTGGAGCGCATCAACGCCGTGGCTGCGCGCACGCCGCACCTGTGCAAGGTCAGCCCTTCCGGCTCGTGGCACATGGAGGATGTGGAGCGTGCCGGGGGCATCAGTGCTATCTTGAAGGAACTGGCCAAGAAGCCTGGCACGTTGCACCTTGAGCGGCCCACCGTCACGCTCAGGACGCTGGGTGAGAATATTGCTGAGGCCGAAGTCAGGGATCGCGAGGTCATTCATGCCATCGAAAGCCCACATAGCGAGCGTGGTGGGCTGGCGGTGCTCTTTGGCAACCTGGCCCCCGATGGCGCGGTGGTGAAGGTCGGCGCCGTGGCGCCTGCGATAATGCGCCACTACGGCCCGGCGCGCATCTACAACTCGCAGGAGGAGGCCTGCGCCGGCATCCTGAACGGCCAGATCCGCTCCGGCGACGTGGTCGTGATTCGCTACGAGGGGCCGCGTGGCGGTCCCGGCATGCAGGAGATGCTGGCTCCCACGGCGAACATCATGGGGATGGGGCTTGGCGAAGAGGTGGCGCTGATCACCGATGGCCGTTTCTCCGGTGGGACGCGTGGGGCCTGCATTGGCCATGTCTCTCCTGAGGCGGCCGCCGGCGGCCCTATCGCCGCGCTCGTCGATGGCGACATGATCCACATCGACCTGCTGGAGTGCCGTCTCGATGTAGACCTGTCCCCTGCTCAGATCGAGCAGCGCCTGCGCGAGGCTATGTCTCCCAGGGAACCTGCGAAAAGCCGCTGGCTGCGCCGCTATGCTGCGATGGTGACATCGGCGAATACCGGCGCCGTTCTCGCCGATATATGAGCAACGAGCAGGGTACCAATTACTTTTGGCATAGATCGATTACTTTTCCCATTGAAGGTGGTAGAATAGAGCCACCTGAGAAAGGATACTCTCATGCGCGGTTCAGTGGAAAGGCAGGATACGGGCGATGGCACTGGTATTTCCTGCCTCGGTTACCATTCTAACGCCGGCCACCTCGGCTAATCTGGGGCCGGGCTTTGATAGCCTGGGATTGGCGTTACAACTCTATAATCGCTTTGAAGTGGAAGAAGGAGGGGATGACCCGCTGCATCCTGGCATCGAGATCCAGGGAAGCCTGGGCGTGGGTCTTTCAAGCGGGCCGGATAACTTGTTTTTCCGGGCCTTTGCCTCGCTCTTTGAACGCGTGGGAGTGGCGTTACCGGCGATACGTATTCGTATGTCCATCAACATCCCGCCCGGCTGTGGCCTGGGCAGTAGCGCGACCGCTGCGGTAGGGGGCGTGCTGATGGCGAACGAGTTTCTGCGTCCACGGGGCAAGGCGTTGCCCCAGCAGGAGCTATTGGAGCCGGCGGTGGCCTGTGAGCCTGGCAATCATCCAGATAACGTCGCGCCCGCCCTGCTTGGTGGGCTGGTGGCGACAACAGTGATGGCTGGCAAGATACACGCCATCAAGACGCCGTTTCCCGATGCCTTGAAGGCGGTGATCTTCACGCCCTCGTTCCCGATGGATACGGTGGCGGGCCGCAAGTTGTTGCCGCCCAGCTATTCAAAAGCCGATGTCACCTTTAATACGGGGCGCGTGGCCCTGCTGCTGTCGGCGCTGCAAATGGGCCACTACGAGGTGATCGGCGAGGCCATGCAGGACCGCCTGCACCAGCCGTATCGCCAGGCGCTCTTCCCTGCGATGCCCGCGATTATCGACGCGGCCATCAATGCGGGCGCGCATGGGGCTTGTCTTTCTGGGGGTGGTTCGTCTTTGATAGCGCTGGCCAGTTCTCGCTTTCATGAGATCCTGCGTGCGATGCAGGAGACCGCACACTCGTTAGGAGTGGAGGGAACTGGCATGATTTTACGCGCAGATAAAAATGGCGCGCGGGTGCTCAATGCCCGGCGCGACCGCGTGCGAAAGGAAGTTCGTGCCCGCCATGGCGATCAATTTTACTGGTCTCCAGCCAGGTCAGCCGGGGGAAAGCCGCGCGCAGAATAACGCGCAGATGGCAGAGGCTGTGAAGGCGTTGGAGGGGGTCTCACTGCGCTGCGTAGAATGTGCGGCGCTCTACCCGGCGGTAGAGCCTGCGCGCTCTCCGCGCTATCGTTGCGAGTGCGGCGGCGTTCTTGATGTCGAGGAGGTTTTCCGCCTCCCCCGACCGGAGGGACCTCCCGTGCCGCCTGGGCCTGGTGTAGCCAGCGCGCCGGTATCCCCTGGCGGTGACGCGGTGCCACCTGCCGGCTCCGGGTGGCGTCAGCTTTTCGATGAGCGCGCCTCTCGCCCGCCTATCTGGTTGATGGGGACCGACGAATTCTTGTTTGATCGCAGTGGCGTCTGGCGCTATCGTGAGCTGATCCTGCCCGTGCCTGGTCACTACATCGTCAGCCACCCGGAAGGCAATACCGCCCTCTACCCGGTGGGGCTGGAAAATTGCGGGGCCAACGCGGCAGGACATAGACAGATTGGCCTGTATGGCGGTCTTGAGCACCTCTTCCTGAAGCACGAAGGCGAGAATCCGACAGGGAGCTTCAAAGATCGCGGCATGACCGTCGGCGTAACGATGGCCCGCCTGCTGGGAGCGCGCGCCGTCGCCTGCGCCTCTACCGGCAATACCTCCGCCTCGCTGGCCGCCTATGCGGCCCAGGCTGGGATGCGCGGCATTGTCTTCTTGCCCGCCGGCAATGTGGCGCAGGGCAAGCTGGCCCAGACGCTGGCCTATGGCGCGACAACCTTGCAGATCAGCGGTGACTTCGATGCCGCCATGCACCTTGTCGAGCAGGCCTGCAATGAACTTGGCATCTACCTGCTGAATTCGCTCAATCCCTTTAGAGTCGAGGGGCAGAAGGCCATCGGCTTCGAGCTATTGCAGCAGCTTGACTGGCAGGCCCCCGATTGGGTGGTGCTCCCGGCCGGCAACCTCGGCAATACGTCGGCTATCGGCAAGGCCTTCCGCCAGGCGCACGCGCTCTCGCTCATCAGCCATGTGCCTCGCATTGCCTCCATCCAGGCGGCGGGCGCCAATCCCTTTTATCGCAGCTTCAAAGAAGGTTTTGCCCGGCGCGAACAGATGCAGGCTCAAACTGTGGCGACGGCGATTAAGATCGGCAACCCGGTGAGCTACACGCGCGCCCGCCGGGTGATCGAGGAGTGCGATGGCGTCGTCGAAGAGGTGAGCGACGAAGAGATACTGGCCGCCAAAGTGGTCATCGACCGTTCCGGTATTGGTTGCGAACCGGCCTCGGCCGCCACGCTGGCCGGTATACGTAAGCTGGTGGGCGCCGGGGTCATCAAGCGCGATGAACGCGTTGTCGGTATCCTGACGGGGAATCTGCTGAAAGATAATCAGACGGGGATGCCACTGCACGGAAGCACTGTGGTAGAGGCGAGCATTGACGCAGTCAGGAGGGCGTTGACCGATGAGTCTCTCTCTTCCAGAAACGCATAAATTGTCCACCTCTTCCACACCTCCCGGTCGCTTCGTGCTGCTACGCACCTGGCGTCTCTGGTGGGAGGTGTCCGTTGTTTTGCTGGTAGCGGTTTTCCTGCGCTTCTACCAGATTCAGACGACTGAATTTGACGAGGACCAGGCCATGCTCTTCCGCATGGCCTCCGATGCTATCCACCACGGCCTGCTGCCGACGACCAGCAATGCCGCCTCTATCGGTATTGCCAACCCGCCCGGCGTGATTTACCTCTTTATGTTGCCCGCTTCGCTAAGCGCCAATCCGCTCTGGGGCACAG
>JALYVR010000631.1 GCA_030853145.1 Chloroflexota bacterium
GATCATGACTGTACCGGTGCAGCCGGTGACGGCCGTACCATTGACGTTACAGTTTGGAGGGGTACCGTTGCCACCACCGCCGTTACCACCGCCACCGTTGATTGTGGCATCGGTGGCGACGCCATTGGCATCGGTCGTCACAGTCACGGGATCCTGCTGCTTCAGCAGGGCGGCGCAGTTCAGGCCGTTGGCGCCAAAGGTAGCGACAAAGCGCTGGGCCAGGAAGGTGAAGAGCGAATTGGCGACGGCGGCATCAGGTGAGGGACGCGCCTTCGTGAGAGCCGCGTCAGCCTGCATGCGCGCCGGGCTAATCTTGGCGAGATCTGTGCAGTAGGTAGTTGTGCTTGCCTGATTCATATTTTGCGCGGTCCGCTGATCGACGCCCCGGCGGTATGCGTTGACCTTGTTCAGGTCGGGCTGGTTATTGTTGAGCACCATCGGGTCGCCAAGGGGCACCAGGGCCATTGGCGCGAACTGCCGTGAAGCGGCCTGCAATTCATTGAGCGGGAGGGCCGGAACCATATGACCGGGATCGGCCAGGTCGGGCGCCATCCAGGGAGTACAACCGAGCGCGCCATCCAGGGCAATAGCCAGGAGGCGATTATCGCTGGCATTGACCTGCGTCTTCGCGCCTTGCAGAGCGCCGATGTTCGCGGCATTCATCTGCGCAGTTTTGCCATCAGCCGTGACCAGGTACTGCGTCACCACGTTATCGCTCTGGTCCATGTCGACGACGCCAAAGTCGCGCACTGTAGGACAGGACATGCCATCTTTCGCTGTACCCAGCGGCGGGGGTACCATCTGCCCCCCGCGTATAGCGCGGGTGGCGGCGCCGAAGAAGTTCGGGGCATTACAATAGGCAAACTGCCCAAAGATCGTGCCATCAGCGCCATTCACGCAGTGGCCCTGCTGCAAGCTGCCATTGGTACCTTGCAAGGTGAGATTGTTGCCATTGAAGCCAAACCAGAGCGCAACGATGCCCTTAGCCGGAAGCTGCGGAACAACGGGTTGGGCTGCCGGCTGCGTCCCCTGGTCGATAACCAGTGGATTATAGACTGAAATCTGCCCTGTGGCCGGATCAAACACGGCACCTTGGACAAAAGCCGCCTGAGCGGCATTGGTCTCATTGCAGGCACCATTCGCTGCGTTGGTGGCGACCAACTGGTACGGCGTCGCCAGCCCCTGCGCGCTTAAGGGTTTAGCGGGCACGACCAGGGTGCAGTCGCCGTTGGCGCCCGCCGCGTGGGAGCGCAAGCGCGGTAAAACAAATACTGTCGCGCTGATCAACACGAGTAAGAGCGGCACGCTGATACCAAGCAGCATGAGGGGGGAGAGGCGCCTGCGCCGCGCCGATCCATCGTACATAGATATGGGTTGCTCTTTCCTGGGCATAGTTGTTTCTACCCTTTCCTGTATTCCTGTATTTGGCAACATCCCCGGTGGATGCCCGCCAGACTGTAGTACTTCTCATGATTGCAGATGTACCTTCGCGGTGTATCACATAATCAACCACCACGGCACAGGAAGAAACACCATAGCGTCTCTTCTCTTATCTTGTTAGCAGGTTACCATATCGGGACTGGCACATATGCATACATAAATGAATTGATACTAAAAAGTACCAATATATAGTTAAGAAATCTCAACCTGATTTTTCATTTTTTAGAGAAAAGGTACTAGCGGGTGGGGGCTTTGTAAAAAAGGGGATGGTGAGACGTGAATGTGTAGAAGTGAGAAAGGACAGATCTCCCTCACGCCCCTCTTCTTTTGTCGAGAGAGGGCTTAGTTTGACGCATACATGGCCCTTGCTCATGTATGCGTCAAACTGCACAACGCAAAAGGAGGGGATCAGCTCTGTTGTTAGAGGTGGACTCGCATTTTCCTCGCGCGGCGTTCCGCGAGTTTGGCAATGGCCCAGCGATAGAGCCAGATGACGGCCAGGAGCAGGACCGCGCCGGAGAGATAGCCCCCCAGAACATCCGTCAACCAATGGGAGCCTTCATAGATGCGCGAGTAGCCGATCGTGACAATAATGAAGGCGGCGATGATCTGGAAGGGGAGCAAGAACCTGTAGTAGCGCCACTGGCGCACGGGTTTGCTAAAACTGAGGTAGAGTAAAAACCCATAGTAGACCATATCGTGCTCGGAGTGGCCAGAAGGGAAGCTTTTGACAGGCTCGGGCTGGAATATATGGATCAACGGCGAGTTGGGACGTGGGCGCCCAACCAGGATATTGTCTATGAAGTTGATCCCGTCCGAGAGCAGGGTCCCGCCGACAATAAAGAGCGCCTGCAACCATTTGCGAACGATCAGCAGGCCAAGGCCCCAGACGACCAGCGCGACACCTGCCGGGATAGTATCATTAGCATGGCTGACCAGATCGATAATTGTGTGTACCCATGATGGATAGTTAATATGTTGCTCCGCGATCGTCGTCTGCAGGTCCACGGGCCAGGGGCCGAGATGCATATGCACTACCACAGAGAATATCACCAGGACAATTACGCCGGTAATCCACAGTATGGCCTCAACGACATGGCGGTTATGCGCATTACGCTTATCTTCGCCACTGGAGGTCTTAGCCCCGCTAATCGACCGCACCCCTATTCCTTTAGTACTCCGCATGTTAGAAGCTCCTATCCTATAAGCAGGAAAATATCTATCCTATACACGCGTGTCCAGTCCTTTCGGATGAGCGTAAAAATCAAAGCGGTCGCGTCCCCAGGTATGCAAGCGATCAGCCACGAGTCCGCCTTTTTAGCAAAATCTCCTGGCTCGAACCATTGTTTCTATTTCATGTTCCATGTTATAATGGTTATGTGATTGAGGGACCATTATCCTAAGGTAAGCAGTATCCAGTATCTGGCTTCGCTCCTCTCTTCATCTTAGGAAAACACTGCCTGACGATCACCTTGAGATATCCTGCTATCAGAAGTTTCGGCCAGACGTATCTCCTGCAGCACCTCCGTCTAACCATTGCGAACAGTGTATTGTGAGGAGCGAGCAACAAAGAAGAGGAAATAGTCTACACATGATGTCCCTTGAACCTTACCAGGACCGCGTTCTTACCTGCCGTGACTGTGGTCGAGAATTCACATTCAGCGCCGGTGAGCAGGAGTTCTATGCCAGCAAAGGCCTGACCAACGAGCCGGGCCGTTGCCCCGATTGCCGTGCAGCCAGGCGCAACACGCATTCATCTTCCACACGACCGCGTGGCGAGCAGTACGAGGCGATCTGCTCAAACTGTGGCCGCCAGACCACGGTCCCCTTCATGCCCCGCGAAGACCGTCCCGTATATTGCAGCGACTGCTTCCAGGAACAGCGTGCCGCACGCCCCCCCCGTCAGGATTCCGGCAGGCAGAGCTACGACAACAGCAGCAGCTATGGCAACAACAGTAGCTACGGTAACGGCGGCGGGAGCAACTCCCGTGGTCGTGGAGGCCGTGGCGAGCGCCGTGAGCGCTACGACCGCTGGTAAGCATCTCGTCTGAAAAGCGCGAGAGGTAGGGGCGTCCCTACCT
>JALYVR010000632.1 GCA_030853145.1 Chloroflexota bacterium
AGCTGGCGGTCTTTGATCGCAATGACATGCTCTTTGCCGCTCTTGCCGATAAACTGAAAGCGGACCTGCGCGCCTGAGACATCCACATGCTCGCTGCGCATAGTCGTCAGCCCGAACGAGCCATTGGCACGCGCATACTCTTCATTGCCAACGCGTATCGAGGTTCTATCCAGTAACTGGACAACGACCGCCAGCACCTTCTCACGCGTCAGTCCGGGGAGCGCCATATCCCGCGTGACCCGCTCGCGAATAGCAGGAAGCGCCAGGGCGAAGGCCAGCAATTTATCGTACTTTGTCTCATCGCGCACCTCGCGCCAGCGCGTATGGTAGCGAGATTGCTTATGGCCCTTCGCGTCGCGTCCCGTGGCCTGGATATGCCCATTGGGGCGTGGACAGATCCACTCATCCTTCCAGGCAGGCGGAATACCGATAGACTTGATGCGCCGCACTGCTTCCGCGTCATGAATCGGCTTGCCATCAGGTCCACTATAGCTAAAGTGCTTACCAACACGCCTACGCCGGATGCCAGGCATGCTATCGCTTACATAGCGTAAACCGGCAGCGCGCGCCGACGCGACCGGATCGAGGGTCTGCAACTCGACCTGTGGAGGCTCGCAAGATGAAGCAGTTTCTGTTTGTGGTAGAGACACAACGCCTCTCCTATCTAGAGATAGACACTAACACCCACCTAACATCACGCCGCAAGGCGCCTTTTAGTTTTGGTACTATCCTGGTGTTCTCTATCTCCAGACAGGCTGCTATAGCAAGGTTCTATAGGGGAGCGGAAAAGACGCTATTACTCAGCGAATAAGACCTGGCGCGGGATAGCGCCAGGAATATACCAGACCTGCAGCGTCTTCATACAATCATGACACAACACATGCACATTCTGGTTGGGATGCTCTACACCAGCAGAGTGCTTTTCGCAGACCGGACGATGGCATCTCTGGCACTCATCATCAGACCCAAGTACGAATACACAATCCTGGTGGAAGCATACCATCTGTTCTTCGCGTTCTTCGTTCATTTTCTCTATCTTCTCTAGGATCTTTTAACACTTTGCATGAAACTACCTCAAGAATGGCACCTCTACCCATGCCAATGTGCTACCAATACTATATTAGCACATATCAATTTATATGCAAGTCTGGGAAGCCTACCCCTCTCGTTGGCTTTCACGGGCGAGGCATTATCGGCGAGCAAGAGGAGCCGAAGCCATCGCCCCTACGCGTATCGCGGGGAGCAGGCGAAATTTCCTTGCCCGGAGAATGGTGTTTCCATGTGCATAGAACAAGGCTTGCATATAACGTAACGTCATGTTTTATACTTCTGAAAATCAGCAAAGAGAGGGATAACATATGGCAAAGCATATTATTACTGTACGCAGATTGATCCTGAACGCAGGGAAAGCCACCCCGGCATACCCGGTGGGGCCAATCCTGGGCACGTACAGTATCAATCTGGGCATATTCGTCAAAGAAGCACTTCCTCCAACTCAAGAAAGGGAACAGCGATGAAATTACGTATCATTGACGTTGAATCTATATACCGGCGCTTGCTCGCCACCGCTGACGCTGAGGAGCGCGAGGCCACCTATCGTCAGGAGCTTCTGGCTCCTTTTGAGGGCATGATGCGCATCTTCGGCGGAGGTGATCCCCTGGCACTCGCGAAGATGTGGACGCTGTACGCGCCAGAAGATTTTGCCAACGAGACACGCTCCACGCTTAAGGGATTAGTCGATCGGATGGCGGCAGATGACGCCTGGCGCAGATCCACAGCGGCTCTTGAAAAGGGCCTGGCCGCATTTGCACCCTATATGGATCGGATATCCCTGGACAGCATAACCTGTGCATTAGTTCTCACCGATGCCAGGCGAGCCAATCCCATCGACCGAGGCTATTCCGGGTTCGGCGGCATTCCGGGCTATGTGATGGTCACATACAGCCAGGCCAATGAGTACACCCTGGCGCGAGTGGAGGGCGCATCGGTCCATGAACTGAACCATAACGTGCGTTTTAAGGTCGTACCCTTTCTTCCCATGCACGTCACCGTGGCCGATTACATCGTCGCCGAAGGATTGGCGGAATCCTTCGCGGCGGAACTCTTTGGAGAGGAGCTGGTAGGCTCCTTTGTCACCGACTTAAACGAAGAGGAACTTGCTACTGCCAGGCACATCATTGGCAGTGCGCTTGACGTGAGCGGATTCGATGCCGTGCGCAGCTATATCTTCGGCGATGCGATTGCTGCCCGCACGGGGTTGCCAAAAGCTGGCGTCCCGAATTTTGCCGGGTATGCCACGGGCTATCGCATTGTCCGTCGCTATCTGCAGCGCACAGGCAAATCAGTTGCCGAAGCCACGTTTCTGCCTTCTCACGAGATTATTACAGAATCTGGCTTTTTCCAGTAGGTATACACAGAAGCCGAAAAGGAGGCCCGATCTCGTCTCGTAGAGACGATGGCTTGCCTCAGAGGCATGAACGGAAGCCGAAAAGAGGGCTTGCCGGGCGTCTCCGTAGGGGCGACGGCACGATTCGGCTTCCGTCCACGCCTCTGAGGCAAGCCACGCCCTACGCTATAACTGGTGCCTCGACCAACAACAGTCCACCAACACAGTCTTCATACAGCATGCGACCGCCGCTGAACTGTGGCTGATCGAGGCACCAATTCCCCAGCGCCTCAAGCTTCGCGCGCGAGAAGAGTTGCTCATGGCCATAGGCTGGCTCCGGCTCACCAGACTCATAGGGCACAGCGATGATCAGGCGCCGGGGTGTCGCCTGCAGCAGGTTTGCGAGCACGCGGTACATCGCAGCTTCGCTAAAATGCTCAAGGACATGCAGCGCGACCACAGTATCAAAGTGTCCCAGATTCCTTACATCGTCTGTGAGTAGGTCGGCCTGCGCGAACTGCACATTTGCCAGGAGCCGCTCTTCCGCGATGGCTCTGACCACGCCCAGGACCGTTGTCAGTGCAGGAAGGCGCTCCCCCACAACCAGCGGCAAAAATCCAAAGGAGCAGCCGGCGTCGAGGAGACGCTGTCCGACGGACCAGGCGCATACGCGCTTATATAGTGTGGCAAATACCTCGACTGGTGATGAGCTTACAGGCGTATGCTGCTCCGTTGAGAGGAGGTGGTGATAGCGTGCCAGGGTATTGGTAGCGAAGAGCTGCCAGGCGCGCTGAGGCTCGCGAGGAGTAAGCGAACCTACCACCGCGCCAAACACATCCCCAAAGCTCTGTGGATCGGGCAGCAGACCACACGGTTTCAATTCTGCTATGAAGTAGCCACCGAGGTCTCCGTCTATGGCTTCAAGAGCAAACCAATGCGCGATCACTATTGGTCCAACCGGGCGCAAGCCGACCAGGAAGTGCGGGGTCTCTTGAAGCTGGCAGCCCTGCCGCACAAGGCTCTCTTTCAGGGAGGCGCGATTAACGCGATAGGCGTTGATACCGATGATATGGCCCACAGTGCAGGCGCGCTCCTGGATAGGCACACTTTTCGGATGTGCAGCAGAGG
>JALYVR010000066.1 GCA_030853145.1 Chloroflexota bacterium
GTCGCGTTTGCGCGCCCAGTCGGAGGCGCAACTGAGCAGCAGTGAGCCAATACCATAGCGGCGGAACTGGCGACCAACGATGATATCGCGGATGCGCGCCAGCGAGCGCCACTCCTCCACCTTCAGTAGGACGGCCCCCGCCAGTTCTCCATCGGCGAGGGCCACATAGCCCCCCTCGCTACTGCGCAGGTTGGCCTCGACATCCGCCAGTGTGCTGGCGTACTCGCTGAAATCTTTATAGAGCGGAGGATCAACCGGGGTCTCCACAAGCTCGAAGGACAGGGAGTGCCTGCCCTCAGCGCCTGGGCCGGTATCAAGCTCTGCCAGTCGGTTCTGGACCTGGAGCGCGTAAATACGATCGGTCTCGTAGCTATAGTCGAGTTTGTGCAAGGCCGGAGCATCATCGATACTAACAGCGCGCACTTCAATGTGTGGTGTTCCTCCGTCCGTCATATAACCCCCGCTTCCTCTTGTATCTCTTATTTGTGCTAGCTGCCGCTGGGGAAGCGATGGCCGGCGGCATCGCCTCCCAGGGAAGCCGCGCCCACAACGCCTGAAAAGTCGCCCAGTTTGGCGCGCAGGATCTCCGTCTTGTGGGCTGAAGCCGCCAGCGCCACTGTGCGCGCCCGCTGGATGGCCCGCTCAAAGAGCAGATCGATGGCCTCGATGACCCCACCGCCCAGGATAATGGCCTCTGGATTGTAGAAATTCATAATCGAGGCCAGGCCATAGCCCAGGAAGTCAGCGGCCTCGCTGACCGCCTCGATCACCAGTTCATCCTGAGCGTGAATAGCGGCGGCCAGCAGCCCTGAGCGGATCACCGTCTCGCCCTCCTTCAACTGGCGTGCCGCTTCATCCGCCAGGGTAGATTTACGACCGTGGTGAATCTCAGCCATAATGGCCTTTGTAATCGCGGTCCGCGAGGCGTAGGCTTCCAGGCAGCCACGACTGCCGCAGCCGCAGATGCGCCCACCGGCCTCGACGGTCATATGCCCCGCCTCGCCCGCCGTCCCGGTCAGCCCGGTATACATGCGTCCATTCATGACTATGCCGGAGCCGATGCCGGTGCCAACGAAGAGGCAGACGAAATTGCTATACTTCTGTCCCGACCCAAAGCGATGCTCGCCGAGCGCGGCTACCTCCACATCGTTGCCAACGGCGACCGGCACAGCGAATTCTTTATGCAGGACCGCCCCCAGGGGCATATCTTTGACGCCAAGGTTGGGGGCATCCACAACGACCCCGGCCTGGCGATCAATTTGCCCGGCGGCGCCCACACCGACGGCCACAATCGACGCGCCGGCGGGCAATTGCGCGGCAGCGAGGGCCGCCCTGGAGATCTCAATGGTGCGTTGCGCGACAGCATCCTGGCCGCGCTCAGCCTTTGTGCGTTTGCGCTCCGAGGCAATAACGGCACCGGTGGTGATATCCACTACCGCGGCCAGCGTCTTCGTGCCTCCCAGGTCGATACCCAGAGCATAGGTTCCCACTTTAGACATATCCAATCCCCTTTGATAGAATTTTCCCGAAAGTTACCGTTTGAAAGGCAAACTCAGTCCTGGCTCAACATCCAGGTCAAAGCTATGGCGTTCACCCTGACTCAGGTGGAAAAAGGCCGCGCTGGCAATCATAGCCGCATTGTCAGTACAGAACTCGATAGGCGGGTAGTTGAGACGAATGTGCAGCGGATGCAGTTCCTCCGCCAGGCGTTCGCGAAGCGCGAGATTGGCGGCTACCCCTCCTGCCAGCATGACCTGCTTGACATGGTACTCCTGCGCCGCCAGGCGCGTCTTGACCGTCAGCACATCGACGATGGCCTCCTGAAAGCTTGCCGCCAGCAGTCCCACGTTGATCGTGCCGCGCTGGGCCGCCTGCGTCCCCATACGGGTATACTGACTGACCTGTTTGCTCTCGTCGGTCGTGGTACGTGGGCGCTGCTGACCCTGTGTCAGGCCCTCAGCAAGGTGCAGCATCGCCGTTTTCAGGCCGCTGAAGCTGAAATCATAGGTGCCCCGCAGCCAGGCGCGTGGCAGGCGATAGGCATTGCGGGCCAGCGTCGGCGGCTTTTGCTGCTGGCGAAATTCCTCCTCGGCACGCTGAGCCGCCTGCTGGATAGAGGGGCCACCCGGATAGCTCAGGCCCAGGATGCGCGCGACCTTGTCGAAGGCCTCGCCAGCCGCGTCATCGCGCGTGTGTCCCAGCAATTCATAGCGGCCATGATCGCGCAGCAGCACCAATTCGCTGTGCGCCCCCGAAATCACCAGGCAGATCAAAGGGAACACGGGATCACCCGGCTGCGAGGCCCAATCGCTCGCCACCACATCAGGTAGCGGCCCCTCAGCAGGCTCACGCAGCCAGTTCGCATAGATGTGCGCTTCCAGATGGTTCACGCCCAGGAACGGCAGGTCGCGCGCCAGGGCCAGCGTCTTGCCAACCGTCAGGCCCACCAGCAAGGAACCGGCAAGTCCTGGGCCATAGGTAGCGGCGATCGCGTCAAGGTCCTGCCAGCTGCAGCCGGCCTGTTCCATGGCGGTCTCGATCACCGGGATAATGGTGGCAAGCTGCTGACGCGACGCCACTTCCGGCACAACGCCCCCGTAGCGATTATGAATCTCTGTCTGCGAGGCGACCACGTTCGAGAGCAGGTAACGGCCATCCTTTACGATAGCCGCCCCGGTCTCATCGCATGAGCTTTCAATACCAAGTATAAGCATACTTTACGTCCCGTGATACCTAAGATACGAATATTCTCCGTGTCTTTCGTAGGGCGAGGCAAGCCCTACGGAAGGTGAGCTGCATGCAGGGCAACCTAGCTAGCATCCAGCTTGTTTACAAGAGTTGTTTTAAGGACCTGGAATTTCTGTCTATAGATAGGGGTATTAATCTCATCGGTCCACATAATTAAAGCATCTTCCTGGTTATCACTATAGTAGCGATGACGAAGCCCGGCCTCGCGAAACCCATATTTGCGATAGAGGTTTTGGGCGCTGTAGTTCGACACGCGCACCTCCAGCGTGACCCATTTCGCGCCAATCCCGTAAGCGATATCGATCAGGCTCATGAGCATAAACTCGCCCAATCCCAGGCGGCGGAAGTCGGGATGCATAGCAATCGTGGTGATGTGGGCCTCGTCAACCATCAGCCACAAGCCGGCAAAGCCGATGATCGCAGCCAGATTAGAAGGAGACGCCACGGTAGCCGGGCGCCCCGGCAGCAGCGAGAGCGGGAAGATACGGCGCGGCCGTTCAGCTTCGTACGTAGGGACCGCGGCCTGCTCCTCGGCGATCTTCTTATCGCGCAGCACGATATAATGCGCCCAACGATTATCTTGCAACTCCTTGCGATAGGCGCTGGGGGGCCAGGTGGATGGATAGGCTAGACGCTCAATCTCGATAACACGAGGCACGTCTGACATCGTCATCCGGTCAATGACGTAACGCACCCTCTTCCCTTTCTGTCTGACTCTGATCCGTTGCTGGACGAGATGGACCTCCCAGCAGCGGCTGCTTGCGGGTACTGGTGGTAATCGAAGGTCGCCGCAGATAGAGTGGTTCGAGTAGTAAAGGATCGTCTGTCTCGCCGTTTCGCAGGCGCTGCCAGGCGAGCATAGCCAGCACGGACGCGTGCCGTGCCGCCTGCATGTTCTCCACAAAGAAAGCTTCAGCGGGCAACAGCGCCGAGAGCGCCTGGCGCGATGTCGGGCTGATCTCGCCGCAGAAGAGAAACGGCGGCAACTGGCGCTGGCCAGGAACTGCCACCCAGGCCCCGGCCTGTTCTTTCAGATAGCTCACCAACTGCTGTGGCGTAAGCAACAGGTACTCGTCGAGCCGCCGCATATGGTAGGTCAGCGTACCAGGCTCGCCATGCAGTTCATCGAATACATAGCAGGCGGCATAGAGTTCAGATCGACCCGCCTCCAGCAATGAGCAGACGGGGCCGCGCCAGTGGCGTTGCTGGGCCGCACTCAGGTCCAGGGTGCCTATTCCCACTAGCGGCTTCTTGAGCGCAAAGGCCAGCGCCTTCGCCGTGGCCAGAGCGACGCGCAGGCCATTAAACGAGCCAGGTCCGGTCGCCACCGCGATCGCATCGATGGCGTGCATAGCCGTATCACACTCAGCGAGGAGACGCTGAATGTGGGTCAGCAATTGCACGCTATGATTATTGCCGACGCGCCAGGTATATTCGCCAAGGAGTTCGTCCTCCGTGCAGAGGGCAATGCTGGCCTGGCGCGTGGAGGTGTCAAGAGCCAAGAGTAGCATAGGTGTTTTTTTGGAACTGTTGCAGCAGCGTATTGTAGTACGCCCCTGTTGCCGTAAAGAGCAGGCCGCGCTTGGTCTCGCTCAGCATCTTCATGCGAATACGCAGGTGCGTGGTAGGCCAGAGCAGATCGGCCTTATCCGCCCATTCTACAACACACACGCCGGACCCATAGAAATATTCCTCAAAGCCGAGGTCAAATATCTCTTCAGGATCATCGAGCCGATAGAGATCAAAATGATAAAGAGCCGGTCCCCGCGCCTGCGATGACGACTCATGGGGACGAGGCTGACCTGGATATTCCTTGAGCAGGGTAAAGGTCGGACTGGTGATAGACTCCAAGATGCCCAGCCCCTGCGCCAGCCCCTGCGTTAACGTCGTCTTGCCCGTTCCCAGTTGTCCCGCGAGTAAGATCAGTTCGCCACCCTGCACAAGTTCGCCTAAGCGTGCGCCCAGGCGCTGTGTCTGCGCGGCGCTGTGGCTAATCACATCCAGGGTACTGACCGCCTCTTCCTGAGAACCTCTGGTCACGCTACCTTCCTTCCACGGTCTATTCGCAGGCTATAGTTATCCGCTATTATAACACAGTTCGGCTCATTTCAACGCATTTTCGTTCCGCAATTGCGGCAATACAGGGCGCCAGCACGTACCGGTTGCTTACATGTCGGGCAGGGCTGTTGCTGAGCAGACCCGGCCGTATATGCTGGCGAGGGCGGCGGCGAGCCAGCAGAGGATGGATGGCCAGGCTGGGATGACGGCTGGCTATAGCCCGTGGATGGTGGCGTATAGTTCGTGGTTGGAGCGGGCGCGAACTGCTCGGTGGGATACGGCTCATTTTTGAGGTCCTGGAGCTGGCCTTCGCGGTTCCTGACATCGCTATCCAGTTCCTGGACGCTGGCGCATAAGCGCGAAAGCCGGGGGTCTGTCAATGCTCCCTGCTGGTACAGCGTCATCGCCACCTGCGCGAGATCGTCCAGCAACTGCTGGCGCTGCTTCAGCAACTGGTCAACCTCGGATTGCTTACCGCGCACACGCATCTGCTTCTGCGCCTCCCAGCTTGTGCGGCTGACGGCTGAGTTGACAAAATTTTTAGCGGACTCTACAAAGTCGGACATGATTCGATCTGCCTTTCCGGTGCTGTCTGTGTTGGCACCCTATTACTCTGTCACGCTTCAATCGGCGGGTGGGATATGGCGGGGACATGGCGCCCGCGAGGGGCGCCACTACACATAGGCCGTCGATTGAAGCGTGACGAAGCGCTATCTTTCGAGAAGGGACCCAGGTGAGCTGGCCTTCTCTCTGCTCTGCTATGTTCCGGTTATGGCGTGCTGGTAGATCCGTATCTCTTCCAGTTTACCACTTTTACTCAGTTGCACTGCCACGACATCGACTCGCCACGAGCGCTCGGCACAGGTATGCAGGTCCAGGTAGTAGCTGGCGACCTCCAGTATTTTCCGTTGCTTGCGCGCGTTGACCGCCTCTTCGGGTAGGCCGTAGGCGGTGCCGCGCCGGGTTTTCACCTCCACAAAGACCAGGTCTTCGCCATCCTCAGCCACAAGATCGATCTCGCCATAGCGACAGCGAAAGTTCCGTTCCAGCATATGGTACCCTCTATCCACCAGCGTCCGCTCCGCCAGACGCTCGCCCGCGCGGCCCAGTCCCTGCTTTGCGCCAGGCTGCTTCTTCCGAGGTCCCGCGCTGTCATCCCCCGCTACTTGCTTCATCACAGTAATACGCCGCCCTTCCCATCAATGTTGTAAAGTATTTTCAAAGTCCCTCATCAGCATAAACTTCTCCGTCAGAATATATCAGAAGGTCTATGATTGCAAGAGGTTGTCGTAGGTAACCCCATCCCCGGTGATAAAATACGGAGAGCAGGTTCAAAAAGAGGAGGCACCATGAGCAAGCCCATTGTCTTTATTCACGGCTCAGGCGATAGCGCGCGTGTCTGGGGCGCGCAGCTTGACCAGTTTGACGCGCACCCGACCTATGCCATCGACCTACCGGGGCATGGCGAGCGGCCCGATACGCTCCCGGCGCAGGTCAGTGTGCTTGACTATGCACACGCGGTCCATGAGATCAGCGAGGACGAACTGCACCTCGCACAACCGATTATTGCTGGTCACTCGCTCGGCGGCGCGGTCGCGCTGATGATGGCGCTGGCATACAGCGCCGAACTGGGCGGCCTGATCCTCATCGGAACGGGGGCACGCCTGCGCGTACACCCCGATCTGCTGGCGTCCGCCCGCGCAGAGCCACGGCCGGCACTCTACCGCGACCTGGCGGCATGTAACGACTTCGATATCATGGGGCAGATGCCAGACATTCACCTGCCCACATTGATCATCTGTGGTGCCGACGACCGCATGACGCCGGTCAAATACAGCCAGTACCTGCACACGCGCATCGCTGGCTCGGAGCTACGCGTAATCGCGCAGGCCGGCCATTATGTCATGCGTGAGCAGCCGGAGGCCGTGAAGCAGGCCATCCAGGAGTGGCTAGCACGAGACGGGGTGCCGGCCCCCTCTCTGTAGGGGCGACGGCTTGCCTGTCTGTTACCCACATCTTTAATGGATAGGTTTCAGGGCGCTTCCCAAGCCAATCAAGGCTGCTGAGTTCGAAGTCATCCATGAGAATCGCGTAGAATTTCGTTTGGCCTGGCATCTCGCTTGCCATTGATGACCTGGAAAGATGTGGGTAAAAGACAGGGCCAGCGGCGCCCCTACATGAAAGCGCAAGGCAAGTGTAACAGATGTCAGGCTTGGAACAGGGCACCCGCAAGGGATGCCCGTCCATCTCTGACCGGGCGGAGGTGACACGGCGATGGAGGCCAGTGCCCGGAGCGGGTTCCAAGGCCGACCCGGTGATTCGGATGGGAACGCCGATATGGGGATATGACATGTACGGGCACCCCTTGCGGGTGCCCTGTTCCATTGCCGGCACGTCTCGCCCCTTTCGTGTACGGGCGCCGCTGGCCTGCGTCCTGTTCGCCGTGCGCTACGGCGCCTCCACCAGCAGGCGCCTCAGCACCTTGCCCACGAAGTTCTTGGGCAGCTCCGAGCGAAACTCGATCTGCCGGGGGACCTTATAGGCATCGAGCCGCTCGCGACACAGCGCCAGTAGCTCATCGGCGGTCGCCTGCTCACCGCGCTTGAGCACTACGACGGCCTTGATGAACGGGGAGGTTGGAGCACTCTCGCCGGCCTCGCTCTGCTCGCGCGCTAACATGCTCACGACTGCCGCCTCAAGCACTTTGGGATGCTCGTATAACACCTCCTCGACATCGCGCGGGTACACATTGTAGGGGCCGGAGAGGATCAGGTCTTTCTTGCGATCAACAATCGTAAAGAAGCCATTGTCATCCATGGTGGCCAGGTCGCCGGTATGCAACCAACCATTTTGAAGCGTCTGGGCGGTCTCGTCGGGCATATGCCAGTAGCCAAGCATCACCTGAGGTCCCTGAATCAGCAGTTCGCCCACTTCTCCCGGCGGTAGCAGCGCGCCGGTCTCCCCATCGACGATGCGCGCGAGGGTGCCAGGCAGCGGTATCCCGATACTGCCCACGTGTCGCTCGCCCTTGAGGGGATTGGCGTGCGTGACGGGCGACGCCTCCGTTAAGCCGTAGCCCTCCAACAAATGCCCGCGCGTCAGTTTCTCGAAGGCCTCCTGCACCTCGACCGGCAACGCATCCGAGCCGCTCACGCAGACGCGGATGGCCGAGACTCCATAGCGGCGCACATGCGGGTAGTTCGCGATGGCCAGGTAGAAGGCAGGCACGCCAGGGAAGATGCTTGGCTGATGCGCTTTGATCGCTTCCAGCGCCTGGTCGGTACGCGCCGTGGGCAGCAAGACGAGCGAGGCCGCCATGCTCACGGACAGGTTCATGCAGCCGGTGACCCCATACGAGTGCGAGAGCGGCAGCAGGCCCAGGATCACTTCCCGGCCACGCCGCGCACCAGATAGCCAGTGACGCACCTGGGCCGCGTTCACCACCAGGTTGCTATGTGAAAGCATGACGCCCTTGGGGGTATCGGTTGTGCCACCCGTATACTGGATCAATGCCAGGTCGCTCGCCGCCGTGCCACCCTCAAGAGGGGTAGCCGGCTGGTCACGCAGCAACTTCTGCAAGGAATAGACCTTGTGAGAGGCGCGACCAGCCACCGCAGGCTGCGCAGGGACTACCCCAGCACCATTTGCGCCTTGCATGGTTCGAGCAGCGGCAGGAACAGGGAGTTCACCGCCCTCAATCAGACTGGCAAGCAAGACGCGCTGGCGCAGCGGGAGATACTCGCGCACACCGGTATAGATGACCTGCTGAATGTCCGTGCTGGCGCTGATGCTCTCTACCAGGGACCGGTATGCTACCAGCGTGAGCAGGACACTGGCACCCGAATCGCGCAACTGGTAGCCGATCTCGTCTTCGGTCGAGAGCGGACTGCCCAGGACGACGACGGCGCCGGCCCTCAGCGCGCCATAAAAAGCGATAACGCACTGGGGAATGTTAGGCAGCACAATGGCCACGCGGTCGCCCTTCTTGACACCAAGCTGGCGCAAAACATGCGCGAAACGATTGCACAGCAGGTCCAGTTCATAATAACGAATCTTTTGCCCAAAGAAGATGATCGCGGGCCGGTCAGGAAACTCGCGGGCCGTGTTGCTGAGCATTTCAGGCAGCAGTTGCCGGGACAGGGGAAGCTGTTCCGGCACCTCGTCATCGTAGTGCTGGAGCCAGGGCATTGCGACGAGGCGCGTGATGTGCGCGGTCATACGATTGGCCGCAGCGGACCGCTGGCCGGGAGTCGCAAGCTGGCCATTCTGAGGAGGCGCAGGTTCAATAAAGCGCCGTAGCGCACGATTCACGGCATCCGGGCGCTCCAACTGCACAAGATGGGCAGAGACAGAGATAATCACCTTGTGTGCGTGCGGCACACAACGCGGCACATCTTCATAATATGTACGATGGAAGACCGTGTCGCGCTGCCCCTGCACGATGAGCGTGGGGATGCGCAGTTGTGGCAGCCGCTCGTCGCCTGGCCAGGGAGCCATCACGTCATCATGCAGGCGCTTGAGCGTGTGTTGCGGAGCGAAGAGCGCGATCTTCAGCCTCCTGGCCAGCGTAGTGAAGATCGGATCAGGAACCAGCAGCACGCGTCGCAGCCAGGCACGCAGAATAAAGCGCGCCGGCATGGCAATGAGGACAAGTCCCTGCACATTGTCACTGTGACCCGGACGCAGGACGTACTCGGTGGAGATGGCGCCGCCAAAAGAATGCGCCACAAGATAGAACGGCCGCTGCACCTGTAACGCGTCCAGCACAGCCTCCAGGTCATCGACCAGGCCAGCCATGGTATAGGGAACAGACGCGGGGTCATCGCTCAGGCCATGCCCGCGCAGGTCGGGCGCGACAACGCGCATCGTCTGGCCAAAGAAGCGCAACTGGTTGATCCACTGCAACGCGTTGCCACCATAGCCGTGAACAAAAACCAATGTGTGGGTAGCTCCTTCGGGAAAGATGTCGATGGCACTGATACGGCGCAACCGCCGTCCCTTGCCCGCGCCAGGCAGATAGATCGTCCGGCGATAAAACTCTACATCAAGAGCCATTCGTGACCTCCCCTCTCCTCTGAAAGCACGCTACGCTGCGTTGTCTGCATTACTCAGCATGCGAGGAGACGCCCTGGATAATTTCAGCCAGCGCGCTACGTTCCTGCGCGGATAATGGCAGCAGCGGCATACGTGGCCTGCCACCATAACCAACGGTGAGATCGAGCGCGGCCTTGAGACCCGGCACGCCATAGATCGTAGTGACCGCGCTGTTGGCGGCTACCAGGCGCGCCTGCAAGAGTCGCGCCTCCTGCCAGCGTCCCGCCACAAAGTGCTCCTGGACGCGGCATACCTCGCGTGGAAAGATATTGGCAAGGGCGGCGACCGCCCCTACGGCACCCACCGCCAGCGCGGGTAGCAGGTAACCGGCACTCCCGGCCATGACCCGGAAGCGCGCGTCCACACGGTCAACAACCTGGGCCAGCCTGGCCATATTGCCTGCGCTATCCTTCAGACCAACAATATTAGGATGCTCGGCGAGATGGCAAATCGTGGCGGCGTCCAGGTCCAGCCCGGCTGTGTTAGCGGGCATATTGTAGATCACGATGGGCAGGGGACTGGCATCGGCAACCGCGCGGTAGTGGGCCAACAGAGCCTGACTGTCCATGTGGCCCCTGAAATAGAATGGAGGCAGCACCAGGGCCGCGTCGGCCCCGGCGCGCGCCGCCTGCTGGCAGTTCGCGATGGTCGCCCGCGTCGATTGCTCGCCGCAACCGGCGAGGATCTGTGAGGGGAAGGAGGTTGGCACGCCAATCGCGGGCTCTCGACTCAGGTTCTCGACAGCGCTCCTGCAAGCCTCGATAACCTGCACACGCTCCTCGCCTGTCAGATGGACCGATTCGCCGTTGGAACCCATCACGACATAGCCCGCGATGCCGCTGCCCGCCAGGCACCGTACGTGCCGCTGGAAGGTCTCAAGGTCCAGGCATTCGCTGTCATCAAAGAACGTGGGGAGTGGAGGATAGATACCACTTAACGTAATCCCTGGCATGGCACAATTGCTCCTTTCTACGTTCGCATTATAACATACACATTGTGCTCTATTTCACAGCGCGACTGTGCCCTGGCGCATAGCGTCCACGAAAAAGGTAGCGTATAGTTGTACTAACACTAGAGTTCACTATGACCCATGTATAATCACAAGAAAAATGGTAGCCAGCAGGATAAAGGAGAAATTCAATGCAAAAACAGCTACTTCGTCGCCTTTCAGGGATCGCTGTATGTTTTATAGGAATTATGTTAATGGTTGTGTTTTCGGCCTGTGAAGGCGTAACCACTACCGGCGGCACTACCACCATCACCGGCTCGATCACCTCGGTCGATGCCGCACACCATAGCGTTACAGTAAACGTCGGCGGAAACAATTACACCATCGGCAACCTCAGCGACGCACAGATCACTGCGCTACAAACGCAGAAAAACAAGCAGTATAGCTTCCAGGTCACGCAAAATAGCGATGGCACATACGCTATCAACAGTGGCTCAAACCCGACCGCGAACGATAACGCCACACCCGGTATTGGCACGGCTGAGCCGGCGGGGACAAGCAATCCGAACGAACCTGCCAGCCAGGGCAGCATCGCGTTCACCGGCAAGGTACAGAGCGTCAGCGCCAGCAATGTCGTAGTGAGCATGCCCGATGGGCAGACGCTCTCAATGAACATTGTCAGCGGCCAGACCGATCTCTCGACCTTCAATGGTGGCCATCCGACCGCCAACCAGACAGTCAAGGTGACGGCCAACGCGAACGCCGATGGGAGTTTCACGGCAACGGAATTGAAGCCCACAGATAACGGCGACACGCAGGACCAGAGCCAGGTGGATTACCAGGGTGTCACGACCAATGCCGTCAGCTCCGACAATCACCTGCACTTCAAGGTTGGCAACAAGAGCTTCGACTTCGCCATCACGCCCGGTACGACAAAGCTGGATGACTTCAACAACAATGCGCAGTCCATCGGCAATAACCAGGCCATTAAAGTGACGGCCCAGTTTCAGGGTTCCACGGCCACCGTGCTCAAGGTCGAGAACGCAAATCATTAGAAACTGGCGCATAATCCTATACAGCGGGGATGGTGGCTCGGCTACCATCCCCGCTGTATGCTTCCTATCAGGCGTTGACTTCGCCGGCGTAATATGGTATAAAAATAGTCAAGATACATACCAACACAGGCTATGATAGGGACATATTGTGGGTTCCGTTGATGTGCAGAGAGCGGCGCGTTTGCTGAGAGAGCCGCCACCAACATCCCGCGATGACACCCTGGAGCCAGCCGGTGAACGCCTTCCAGCGTGGAAGGAGCTAGCCGGGTTCGGGATGCGCCCGTTGCAGCGCGGCAGTTCGGCCTTGTTCGCGAACAAGGGTTGAGCCGGCAGAGGCCCCTTCCTGTAGGGGCGAATGGTGGTGGTACCACGAGAAGGCGTATTCGCCCTCGTCCCCCTGGGGATGAGGGTTTTTTTATTGGTCGCGTGCGAGCATGAATACGGCACACGCGAGCGCGAGTTGAGCGCAGGGAAAGGAGCACCGGATGGACAATGATGACTATACGAACGAACTAGAACACGACAATGATCTCAAGGAAGCTGCCTGATTGCTTACCGGGCCTGCCGGGGTACGCTTCCTGACAAATCGTGCAGGCGGGCCTGGAAAGAAAAGGGACAACCGGTATGCAGAGGCGCTGCTGGTGCCTGGCCGCGCGCTGTCCCGTGAGCATGAAAGGAGCCTTTTGATTACCATGGAACGCATTCGTACTATCGAGGTCAGCGAGCATGCCGGCGAACAGGTGCGCCTCTCCGGCTGGCTGCACTCGCTGCGCCAACTGGGCGGCATCACCTTCCTAATCCTGCGCGACGGCTGGGGCATCGTGCAGGCCGTCGTCGAGAGCGAGAGCGAACTGGCCCCCCTGCGAGAGCAGGAAGCAGGGGTCGAGAGCGTGATCGCCATCGAAGGGCTAGTGGTCAGGGAACCACAGGCGCCGGGCGGCATCGAGCTGCACAGCCCGCGCATCGAGGTCATCACCCCTGTCAGCGAGCCGCCGCCAGTCACCTTGAGCAAGCGCAAGATCGCGGCGAACATCACCACGCTGCTCGATCACGCCGTCATCACCACCCGGCATCCCGAGAGA
>JALYVR010000633.1 GCA_030853145.1 Chloroflexota bacterium
CCATGTCGCCGAGCAATACCCGTTATTGTCCCAGCGGGAACTATTCGCTGGGCACAGGGGTCCTGGGTACAGCGAAAGCGTGGCCCATCGATAGCCTTGGCGCTCCCACCCAACTCCATAGTGACCTGCCCGGCCGTTCCATGTGGGGTGGTATGACGTGGACGCCTAAGGACTGCATCTCCACCCTCAGCGTTTCGTGGTATGTGCCGCACCAGGCAAAGAAGGGCGACCCCAATCCGTACACGCTCCTGGTACAGAAGCAGGGTGGCTACGTGCCTACGCTGCAACTGTCCATCGACGCCAGCGCTCTTCACCTGGCTGGCTTCCCGAAGATATACAAGTACAATGGTAATCTGATCGCCGACACCCCCTTTACGCTGCGAGGCCCCGTCGTTACGCCTTCGCTCGCGTTGCAATTACCATGAGCCGCGTGTGGGCGCCGCTGGCCGGCGCCCTGGGACCCTACGCGGATGAGGCGCACCCTGAAATCTTGACAAGCAGCGCGCTACTCGCTAGACTAGAGACAACGAAGCGATACAACCGCATAGCCATCCGACCCTTCTCGTCCCTGGCGACCGGGAAGGGTTCTTTGTTTGGCGTAATTAGAACTATGAGAATCCTGGCTAATCAAGATTGAGTAGGATCAGATGCAACAGAATGTAGAGAAACACGAGGCCGCGCCCTTACCTAAAGCGTATGAGCCGCAAGCTGTGGAGAGCAAGTGGTATCGTTTCTGGGAAGAGGGTGGCTACTTCAAGCCCAGGCCGAATCCAGCTCGCCCGCCCTTTGTGATTAGCATGCCGCCGCCCAACGTCACCGGCGCGCTGCACCTTGGACACGCGATTACCGCCACTGTCGAGGATATCCTTATTCGCTATCACCGCATGGCTGGCGTCGAGACACTCTGGGTGCCGGGCGAAGATCATGCTGGCATCGCTACCCAGGTCGTTGTCGAGCGCTTGCTGACCCAGGAGGGTACTGATCGGCATACGCTCGGACGTGAGGCCTTTTTAGAGCGTGTCTGGCAGTGGGTGGGCCAGTACAAGAGCCGTATTCAGGACCAGCATCGCCGCCTCGGCGCCTCGTGCGACTGGTCGCGCGAGCGCTTTACGCTCGATGAGGGCCTCTCCAGAGCGGTGCGCGAGGTCTTTGTGCGCCTGTATGACGAAGGGCTGATCTATCGCGGCGAGCGCATTATCAACTGGTGCCCGCACGACTTGAGCGCGCTCTCCGACCTGGAGGTTGAGCGCGAAGATACCCAGGGTACCCTGACCTACGTGCGCTATCCTCTCAAGCCAGAGGCTGACTCCCAGGAACCAACCGAGTATATCAGCGTCGCTACCACGCGGCCAGAAACGATCCTGGGCGATACCGCCGTCGCCGTCAACCCTAGAGATGCGCGCTACACCAATCTCGTGGGACGCGTGGCGCTCCTGCCGGTCATCGGCCGTGAGATCCCGATTGTGGCGGACGAGGCTGTGGAGGCGAACTTCGGGACGGGAGCGGTCAAGGTCACGCCGGCCCATGATCCGGTGGACTTTGAGATCGGCATCCGGCACAATCTCCCGCGTATCCAGGTGATCGGCTTCGACGCGCAGATGACCGCAGAGGCCGGGCCCTATGCCGGACAAGACCGCTACGAGGCGCGCAAGAACATCGTGGCAGAGTTGCAACGGCTTGGCTTGATCGTCAAGATCGAGGACTACATGGTGCCGCTGGGCCATTGTCAGCGCTGCAATACCGTCGTGGAGCCGCTGATCTCGAAGCAGTGGTTTGTGAAGATGATGCCGCTGGCCACGCCCGCGCTGGGGGCAGTGAAGCACGAGCAGGTGAAGATCGTGCCGGAGCGCTTCAATAAGGTCTATACGGACTGGCTGGAAAACATCCACGATTGGTGTATCTCGCGCCAACTCTGGTGGGGCCATCGTATCCCTGTCTGGTATTGCGACAACTGCGGCGAGATGACCGTCAGCCGTACGGATGTAACGACCTGCCCGCATTGCGAAAGCGGCGCGATCCATCAGGACGAGGACGTGCTCGATACCTGGTTCAGTTCGTGGCTGTGGCCGTTCAGCACCCTGGGCTGGCCTGATATCACCCCGGACCTGCGTCGTTATTATCCGACCTCGGTGATGGAGACCGGCTACGATATCATCTTCTTCTGGGTGGCGCGCATGGTCATGGGAGGTATCCACTTCCTGGGCACGCCCCCCTTCCATACCATCTACCTGCACGGCTTGGTGCGCGATGCGAAGGGCGAGAAGATGAGCAAGTCCAAGAACAACGTCATTGATCCGCTCGACGTGATGGAGCAGTATGGTACTGACGCCCTGCGCTTTACGCTGGCGACCAGTAGCACGCCCGGCAACGATATGAAGCTGGTGCCGGAGCGCATTGTGGGCAATCGCAACTTCGCCAACAAGATCTGGAACGCCTCGCGCTTCGTGTTGATGACGACCGCCGAGATCTCCGGCGGCGTACCTCCGCTTAGCGTGCTTGAGCCGCGCACACTGGCGGACCGCTGGCTACTCAGCCGACTGGCGAGGCTCACCGACGAGGTGACTCATCTGCTGGATGACTACCAGCTCGGCGAGGCCGGGCGGCGTATCAACGAGTTCTTCTGGTCTGACTATTGCGATTGGTACGTGGAGATCTCCAAAGTGCAGATGCAGGGCGATGCCGCCACGCGCCTCACGACGGCTGGCATCCTGCGCGCGGTGCTCGATCAGAGCCTGCGCCTGCTGCACCCGTTTATGCCCTTCGTCACCGAGGAGGTCTGGCAGCATCTCTACCACTCGGCTGTGCCCGATGAGGCGCGCTGGCCGGCCGCCGCGCTGATCATCGCGCCCTGGCCCACGAGTCAGGCGCGCTGGATCAACGAGGCGGCAGAGCAGGAATTTGGTCTGTTGCAAGAGGTGATTGTGCGTATTCGCGATGCGCGCAACCAGATGGAGGTTGAGTCAGCCCGCCGCATCCCGGTTATGCTGGCCGCCGGCAGCCAGGCGCCTATGTTTGAGCAGCAGGCCCCGCTCATCGAGTTTCTGGCGCGCACCGAGAAGCCGCAGTTGCACCGCAACCTCGCGCAGAAACCGGAGCAGGCTATGAGTTTGCTGGCCGGTCCGGTGGAAATTTACCTGCCGCTGGCCGGCATGATCGACGTTGCCAAAGAGCTGAGCCGGCTCGACAAGGAGGTCGGCCTAGCGCAGCAGGAGATTGCGCGCGTGCAGGCAAAGCTGGCGAACGAAGCGTTCGTGGCCAAAGCCAGGCCGGAAGTCGTCGCCAAAGAACGCGAGAAGCTGGTTGCCCAGGAGGAGCGCATCGCTAAGTTGCTGGCGAGAAGAGCTGAGTTGGCGGGGTAGAGCATAAAATTACAGGACTCTTCGTAGCTGCGCGATTTATCGCGCCTGGCTAGCCGGCCGTCATGGCAACCACACGCGATAAAATCGCGCAGCTACGAAGAGTGAGCATACGCAATATGGAGCGTAGCAACAGCGAGGGGTGCAGACCACGGTCT
>JALYVR010000634.1 GCA_030853145.1 Chloroflexota bacterium
CCCCTTGCCCGCTGACAACGCGGGCGCCATGTTCCAATCCGGCCCCTGAAGATGGTCACACCACCAGGCGTGAACTTAAGAGAGGAGCAGCAGGAGCGAGCGGCATTCCAGCATCGCCATCTCGCTCCTCTGACATCTCAACACATGACCTGACGAGTACACTGCGATCCCGATTCGTTTGTTACATGCTGGTCAGGTGGACCAGCTTGCGCGCACCTCGCGCAACTGTTCTGGCGTGAGAATGCGGAAGAGGATGATCAGGTTTTCAAGATCATATTCCAGGCCCATGGAGTGCAGTTCCTGGCGGATGCGCCCCAGCGAGCGAATCTGCGCTGTGGTAATCAAGCCATAGCTGACCAGGCTCGCGGCCAGCAATTGGTCGGGTGTCAGTAATTTAAACATAAGTAAAATTTCACCAAGTTGATAATTCAAATCTACCCCCCGGAGCATACGCTGGACGTTTTGAGCAACCTCCAGACGATCCTGCGGGACGAGATGCCCTTCTAACAACACATTCCCTAATGCACGTGTGGCGCGCCCATTGAGCACGGGCGGCGGTTCGGGCGACTGCGCGGCCGGCGCCATTGGTGGCAGGCTCTGCATGATATCCAGCAGCATGATGTCAGGCGTCATTTCCTCCGGCTCTACCGGCTGCTGACGCATCTCTGGCGCTCGCTCGTCGCGCCCGTTGTCTAGCGCGTATTCCTCTCCTCCTCTATCCCTCAATTTCTTTTGAGTATAAGATAACAGAGCATGGTCCTGGCTACTTTGCGCCGGCTCTGGTGGCGTGTAGGAAGGCGGTGGCGGCACCACCATCCTGATCGAGGTCAGCTCAGAAGCCGGCATCGAGGCGGCGTATGGCGTCTGCGCGCTCGCGCCACGCACATCGAACCGCTCCGAACGCGGCTCCTGCTCGCGAGCAGGCGGGATATCCTGGATAGGCGCCGGACGCAAGGGCATGGAACTGATGGGCGGCCCATCTGTATCAGCCGGGCGCATCTGTGGCTGGGGAGCCTGCCTCGTGTCCTGTGTACGAGTCGCATTGATAGGCTGTTGCCCCCCATTGTTCTCTCGTCCCGCCGCCGGCGAAAACTGTTCCAGGAGCCGTGAGAGTTGTTCCAGGCTCGACTCGTTCACAGCCATCACGGGCTGAGACTGCGCTGGTTGCGCGGGTGGTGGCTGAGGAGCCGGAACCGCGTACATATATGACTCTCCCTGGTTCGCGGCAGGCTGTGCCGGCTGGTTGCGCGGGTAGACAGGCTGTGGCTGCGGCTGCGGTGGCCGCACGGAGGCCTGCTGCGACTGCGACTGTTGTGGCTGGTATGCCGGAGCCTGCTGCGACTGCGACTGTTGTGGCTGGTATGCCGGAGCCTGCTGCGACTGCGACTGTTGTGGCTGCTGGTAAACGGGAGCTTGCTGTTGTGGTTGATACACTGGTGGTGGTACACTGCCATGGATGCCCTGGGCCTGCGCGTTGTTTTGTTGTGCATTCCAGGGAGCCTCCGGCTGTGGCGCCGGCGAAAAGCTGCGGCTACCGGGATAGATGACCGCGCGGATCTTATCGGTGAAGCCCATAGGTGATTGAGCATTGACCGGCGCGCCCTGGTTCTGGCTCGTTGAGGGAGAAGGCGGCGGCATATAGGTGGCCTGCGCAGGCGACGAAGTATAGTTTGGGGATGCCTGCTGCATGGGAGGTTGGGGCGCGGGCGCGTAGGCCGGTTGAGGGCCGGACTGGCCATAGGTTGGAGGCGCCTGGCGCATCGTGGAACTCGATGAGGCGTAGCTAGATTGAGAAGCGGGAGGCGCCATGGCTGGCATCTGCCCGCTGGTGGAGACTGAGGCCAGCGGCGCAGTCGGCGTCGCCGCGAATGCCGGCGTCGGCGGAGGCGCGGCGGGAAAGTGCCCCGATGAAGCCATGTTAGCCCCTGGGAGGGGCAAGCGCGCTCGAACGGCATCCACCAGGTTCATGATACCCAGCATACCATCGATCTCTAAATCCGCTAACACTGCCTGGTTCTGCTCATCGGGATCATAGGCGCCGTAGCCGGCCAGGTTGTTGCAACGGAAAGTAAAGACCTGGACTCCACGTCCCCTGCGCTGCGCGTCCAGGGCCACCCAGAACTCGCGGCGCCCCGACGCAGCCTGAGCCAGGTTGACCACAACCAGCCGCACAGGGTAACGCGCGATGGCGTCGAAAACCTCTACAGCGGTGCGGGCCACGTGACATTCATAGCCAGCAAGCTGCAACTCGCTGGTGAGCAAAGCTGCAAGCTGCTGATCTCGTTCAAAAAGGAGAATGTGCGGCCCACCTGTACTAACATTCATGCTCCCACTCCCTCCGGGCGGCTATCCGCGCGCTGCTTCGACTTTGCAGGAGTGATCTCACGGCCTCTTCTCTGGCCCTACTGCAACGTCTATCTCTATTCCATTTCAATTTCAATGTAAAATCCTGTAACGTCGGCGCTAGTATAGCATATATTCACGACTCAGCGGTAGTGAGCCTACCAGCAAGTACCATTGACATAAGGCGGAAAACAACATACAACATAGATACAAGACCTGCGCCCTGCGCTTTCAAGGAGTAACTATGACACAACAACCCGGCGTTTCCCTCCGTCCTGTCATTGCCCTGCTGACCGACTTCGGCCCCGGTGATAGCGATGTTGGAGTGATGAAAGGCGTGATCGCGACTATTGCCCCGGATGTGCAGATCATTGATATCACCCATGATATTGGGCCGCAGAATATCGCTTCGGGGGCCTGGGTGCTGGACTCCGGCTATCGCTATTTTCCGCGCCACGCGGTTTTTGTGTGCGTGGTTGACCCCGGCGTTGGCAGCGCGCGTCGCGCGATCGCGCTGCACGCGGGCGAATGGTTCTTTGTGGGTCCCGATAACGGGCTTTTCAGCTATGTGCTGGCCGCACAGCCTGTCCACGAGGCCGCGCTGCTCTCAAACCCCGCCTACCAGTTGCCCCAGGTGAGTTCGACCTTTCATGGCCGCGATATCTTTGCCCCGGCGGGCGCGCACCTGGCAAGCGGCGTTCCCCTGGACCAACTGGGTCCCCTGCTCGACCCCACGTCGCTCCAGCGCCTCGACGCAGCCCTGCCCAGGCAGCGCGACACCTCCATTGACGCCGTGATTATCCACGCCGATCATTTTGGCAATCTCATTACGAGCATCCCCCTGAGCCTGGTACCCGCCCTGTTCACCGATCCCGGTATGCAGATCACCTTTCCTCAGCATGGCATCGCTATAGAGAAGCGCTACCGCTTCTTTGCCGAAGCAACGGACAACGAGCAGCCTTTCATCTTTCCCGATAGCTCCGGCTATGTGGGGATCGCCGTGCGCAACGGCAGCGCCGCTCGCACGCTCGGCGTGGGCGCCGGCGCCCCTATTACTTTAGTCACAACCGCGAAATAGATCGTTTTCCACTGGCCCGGCGCGAGAATATAGGCTATCCTATTCTATAGAGAACCCCTCGCCGTCGACCCGTAGGGCGAGGCTTGCCGTC
>JALYVR010000635.1 GCA_030853145.1 Chloroflexota bacterium
GGGGCGCCCTGCTCCAAGCTCGACATCTGTTTGCATATCGACATATGCGGTCATGCTGCATATGCGTCATTTCGTATACGGGGCACCGCTGGCCTGCGCCCGGCATGCCTGCGCCCTACATAGCGTAGCTATTGCCGGCAAGGTCCTTGCCGCGCGCCAGCCAGATCGTGAAGCCGCGATTCTTCTCGGGATCGACCCTGATTTCAGTAGAGAGGTAGCGCATGGTGTAGCCACAACGGCGGTGGGGGCTAGTGTTGGGGGTCGCACCGTGAATGATGCGCGCATCGTGTAGCGAGCATTCGCCAGGCTCTAGCTCGAAGTAGACTGCGCGGCTCTCGTCCAGACCCTTGATCTGCGTTGGGAACGTATTGCGGGCGCTATCGACCTCCTCGTAGTCGGAGAAGCCGTTGTGCTGCGTGCCGGGAATGACGCGCATACAGCCATTCTCGCGCGTGCTGCGATCAAGCGCCAGCCAGACGGTGACGATCTTATCGTACGAGCTGATGCGCCCCTGCCAGTAGGCCGAATCCTCGTGCCAGGGGGTGGCCCGGCCCGTGTAGGGGTCCTTACAGATAAAGTGGCTCGACCACAGCGCGATATTGGGGCCGATCAGCGGCTCCACCACGTCGAGCACATCGTCGCTCAGCAGGAAATCGAGCAGCTCTGGATCGCGGAAGTGGGGCGTATCCAGTTCATCCGAGAGCTTGCTGCCCTTCTGCGCCAGGTGCGTCTCGAAGATGGCCCGCAGCCGCGCCAGCCTCTCGCCGGCGAAAAGCTGCTTGTGATACAAAAGATATCCATGCTGCCTATAAAAATCCACCTCGGCCGCTGTAAGTTTCGTCGTCATTGTGATGTCTCCTCTCTATAGCAAAGCCGCGCAGGCCACGCGGAGAGACATGCATTCTCTATGCCGTTCATAGCAGAGTCGTAGGCATCTTTGAGCTTGGGGATAGTTTCGTAGTCTTGCAGCTCAGCGGGGCAAATCCAGCGCATGGCGGTAGCCTCCCAATCAATTTTAATGGCAGTGGGTGTGAGGGCCTCGAAGAGATACGGGTGGATATAGAAGTGTCGATTCAGGCTCGCGTCCAGGTGCTCGACGACCGCGCCGCACTTGAGCAGGCGCACCTGGTCGCGTTGCAGGCTCGTCTCCTCGCGAATCTCGGTATAGGCCTGCTCATCGGGCGTCACGCCTGGCTCAATAAAGCCGCTGATCCCCGCCCAATGTCCGTGATAGCTGCCGACCCGCTGGCTGCGCTGCACGATCAACAGAGCTGGCTCGCCCTCGGCGCGCCCCTCAGCGGCATCAAAACGCAAAAGAAAGCATGTCACAACGGGCGTCGGCCGCAAAGGCGGTCCCGCATTATCAGGCAATTGCTGCTGCATATGTCGTTCCTCCTGCTGTGGGCAGATGTCTTGCCACAGGCATACCACAATCTTACCATACAGACAATAAATTGCGCCGAAAGCGATAAATCGGGTTCCTATGGTGATGATATCGCGACTTGCATTAAATACGTTCAATTGGTTCCTACGGTGATGATATCGCGACTTGCGCTGAGCGCGTTCAATCGGGTTCTTGAGGTGGATGCGGTCGTCCTTCTTCCGCCCATCCCTGAGAATTGGTGGCACCCCCCCCCATTTTTCTTCTTGACAGTGTTATACCACTCTTATATAGTATGCTTGGCACATCATATGCCTTGCGTATAGTATACTTAAAACATACATACTGCGCGATGTGATCATTTGTTTATCAGTAAGCCAGCCAAGCCTTAGCGGGCCTGTTTGCTTTTATCACTGGAGGGTAGGTTGACATGTTTGTGTCATCACTGCTAATTGTCCTCGCCCTGGTCATCATACTCGTGGGAGCGGTTATAGCTCTGACAATTGGGTATGCCTGGGGGAAGACTCAAAATAAAGAGCGCTTTGAAGAGCGCTTACGCCTGGAAAAGGAGGCCAGCGAGAAGCGGCTCCTGGAGGTTCAGGAAGAGCAGCGCCAGGTGCTGCGAGAGGCGCGCGATGAGAGCGCGCGTTTCCGGACCACGATTGAAAAAGAGCACGCCGAGCGCCGCACCGAGGTGCAGCGCCAGGAACGGCGCCTGCTGCAGAAGGAGGAGACACTCGAACGCAAGCTTGACGCCTTTGAACAGCGCGAACGCAAGATGGCCGCGCGGGAGCGCGCGCTTGAGCAGGCCCACGAAGAGGTCGTGCAACTCAAACATCAGCAGCAGATTGAGATTGAGCGCGTGAGCAACCTGACGGAAGAGGCCGCCAGGGAACTGCTGCTGAGCCAGATCGAGAACCAGGTGCGCACGGAGGCGGCCCGGCGCTCGCGCATGATCGAGGAGACCGCGCGCGAGGAGGCGGAGGCGCGGGCGCGCGAGATCATCACCCTGGCAATCCAGCGTTGCGCCTCGGACCAGGTTGCCGAGTCGGTAGTTTCCGTGGTACCCTTGCCCAATGAGGAGATGAAGGGGCGCATCATTGGGCGCGAGGGCCGCAACATTCGCGCGCTGGAGGCCGCTACGGGCATCGATCTGATCATCGATGACACGCCCGAAGCGGTCATTCTTTCGGGCTTCGACCCGGTGAGGCGCGAAGTGGCGCGCCTCGCCCTGACAAAACTGATCCTTGATGGGCGCATCCACCCCACGCGCATCGAAGACGTGGTGGCCAAGGCGCAGCAAGAGGTCGATATCGTCGTGCGTGAGGCCGGGGAGCGCGCAGCGCTGGAGGCCAACGTTCACGGCCTCCAACCCGACCTGCTCAAGATCCTGGGGCGCCTGCACTTCCGCACCAGCTATGGTCAGAACGTGCTGGCGCACTCCGTCGAGGTCTCGATCCTGGCCGGGACTATCGCGCACGAGCTGGGCGCCGATGTCAACGTCTGCAAGACGGCAGCGCTGCTGCACGATCTCGGCAAGGCCATCGACCAGGAGGTTGAGGGGCCGCACGCCATCATCAGCGGGGAGGTCGCGCGCCGCTTCGGCAAGTCGCCCAAGATCATCCACGCGATGGTCGCGCACCACGCCACAGAGTCCGAGCCGCAATCTCTGGAGGCAGCCATCGTGCAGGCCGCGGACGCCATCTCCGCCGCCCGACCAGGCGCGCGACGGGAGACCATCGACCTGTATCTGAAGCGTCTTGAGGCCCTTGAGTCGATAGCGAACTCGTTCACTGGCGTGGAGAAATCCTTTGCCATCCAGGCCGGCCGCGAAGTGCGCATCATCGTCAAGCCCGAAGAGATCGATGAGTTCGCCGCCAGCCGCCTGGCCAGCGACATCGCCCATAAGATCGAGGAGAGCCTCGACTATCCGGGCCAGATCAAAGTATGCGTCGTGCGCGAAACCCGCACCATCGATTACGCACGCTAACGGCGCAGGACACCGGTTCCCATAGGGGCGATGGCTTGCCTCGCCCGCGTCCTGTCGCTAACCGGGTACATTCCCGTAGGGGCGATGGCTTGCCTCGCCCGCGTGGGTAGACATGCGGGCGAGGCAAGCCATATGC
>JALYVR010000067.1 GCA_030853145.1 Chloroflexota bacterium
TCCTGGCGCACCGGCAAGTGCGCGCGCTCCTGAAGCGCGCGCTTATTCTCGGCGCGCTTTTCCAGCGAGTCGGCAGCGAACGGCACGTCGATATAGCGGTCGGTCGCCGGGTTCCATTCCTCGTAGTCAATGCCATTGAGGATGCCGAACAGGCGCTCGCGGCGAGAGCGCAACAGATGATCCAGTTTCTCACCAAATGTCGGCGTCAGAATCTCCTGGGCATAGCGCTCACTGACCGTCGTAATCGCATCGGCAAAGAGGATACCGCGCCCCATGATATCCACGACATTCGCCAGTTCGGCGATCTGTGGATAGAGGAAACCACTTGACGCCACCCCGGCCACCTCCAGGATACGGTATCCAAAGATACCCTGGTAGGCGAGGTTATGAATCGTATAGGCGGTAGCGACATTCCCGTAAAAGGCATCATCGCGATAGATAGTATGCATCCAGTTCGGCACAATGCCGGTATGCCAATCGTTGCAATGGATAATATCGGGAGACCAGTTGAGCGCCCGCATAGCTTCCAGAGCCGCGCGGCAGAAAAGGATAAAGCGCTCTCCATCATCGGTATAGCCATAGACATTCTCGCGGTCAAAGAAACGCGGCGCGTCCATCATATAGACCGGAATATCATGGCCGATCGTACCCTGGCACAGGCTGACAGGCACGCGGAACTTATTCATATTCACCACGATAGCGTCGGGGACCGTGATCAGGTGAAAGCGCTCAGTATCAACCTGCCGGTAACGCGGCATCGCCAGGCGCACATCATGGCCCAGCGCCTGGAGCGCCTTAGGCAAGGCCCCTGCCACGTCAGCTAAGCCACCGACTTTGACAAATGGCACGATTTCAGCGGCAAGAATCAGGATCTTGAGTGGCTGCTCAGACGGCATACAGCATCTCCCCAGAGCACTCGCATGCTTTGCCCATAGTATAGCATGCACACACGAACGCAGGCAGGGCGAATGTTGTCCATCGCCCTGCCTGCGTTCTCTAGCGTTGATTAGACTTTATAGCGATTGCGCACCAGGAAGTAGAATTGGAGGGCCGCCAGGGTACCAAGGATCACCACCGCGATCACCGCGTCCGGCATAGACCCTGTTCCGGGCAGAGCATGACCGGGAACGAACGGCACATTGGGAGCCGATTCACGAAAACCAGGGATCGAGAAGAAGGCAAAGGCCGCTAGGTAAATGAGCAGGCAGGTGCCAAAGACAAGCCACATACCAACACAGCCCAGGTTTTTCTCGCCCACGATTGCGAACTCGCGCCGCGCAACACTCGTCCAGATGGTCGCCAGGATCAAGGCGCTACCGCAGAGCAGGAACCCATAGAGCGCCTCGTCTGGATGCAGGTGGACCACCAGCGTCGCCAGGGCCAGTATCGCAGTAATCACAACACCGCCAATCACCACCAGGTTCCGGTTGGACTTCCAGGCCCAGACCGCAGCCATCAGCAGCAGGAAGAAGTTACTCGTAACGATGGCATCAATGATATAGCCCCCATCTTGCGAGAACGCACAACTACCAGGAATAGCGGATGGTTTCCCGCACACCGTCAGGTAGTCACCAAGACCAATTAAGCTCCACGAGTGAATCCAATCGATGGCCGGGTAGATCAGAAGCCACAGCAACAGGAAGATCACGCCCACTGGTGCCAGGTTCACGCCAATCGCATACAGGGCCGACATCGTGCGACTGCGAACAGGGCGCATCAAGTAATGCAGCCGAAGCGCAAAGGCCCACAACGTGCATAAAACGGCAACTCCCAGGAAGATCGCGAAGATCGTGTTCACGATGAAAAGGCCTGTGATGGGACCGCAGGTAGCGGAAGCAGCCAGGGGACAGGCAGGATCGATGGCGTTCGCCAGCGCCTTTGTGTCCACGAAGGTGAGAAAAATCATATAGGCGACCAGCATCACCGTCGCGATAGCGATCAGCAGGCGGATCACCCAGGTGGTCCCTGGATCGCTGCGATCGGGGTTGTGCTGCTCGCGCAACGCCAGGAACCCATAAAACAGCAATGCCGCGCCGACACCCATCACAACCGTAGCGATGGTCACAAAATCGACCGCATTGCTGCGCAACCAGAGGAAACTGCCGCCCAGCAGCGAGTTCCACGTAAAACCGGCTTGCGGAAAGTACTGATTATTGCTGTACACATTGTGTGGCCCCACATTAACCGTCAGCACAGACCACAGCAAGAGGGCCAGGCCGCCCAGAAACAGCAGCGAACCCAGACCGGCAAAGATGATCGGCGGTACAACTGGCTTCGGATCAAAGAGCAACACGATAACCTGTACTACCACAAATCCCGCCAGGCAGAGAACGCCCAGGGCCAGAAAACCCTGCTCTGTCCCCTCCAACGAAGCCGCCGTCATCTGCAAGGAAATATATGAAGGGAGTTGCCCAATCAGAATGGCGGCGATAAAGAAGAACCCCACGCCAAAGATCATCGCGCGCGCCCATGATATGCGCTCGGGCACCTCCCGCGCTTGCACTCTTTGCATAGATCGCAAACCCTTTCAGCATGTTACCATAAACCATCTATCAGGAATCACGGCACAATAGTCAATATAGCCACCATCCCCGGATGGTACTGGCAATAGTAGAGGACTGTGTGATCCTTGTTCAAATTGTACGCTGCCACCGTCACCTTATAAGTATACGTGGCATTCGTCTTGATAGGCGTCCCGATACCGGAGTCAAACATAGTAGGCGCTATCTTCTTCGTATTGGGGTCCGTACCAAGAATCGCCGTCACAGTATGCCCCTGCGTATCCTTATTGACCCAGGTAATCGTTGTGCCAACTTTGACCTTAATATTTACCGGGTCAAAGCATGCCGGTTGGCAGCTAGCGCCGCTAGGAGCCGTCGCGATATTAATGGTGACCGCCTTCTTAGTGGTCATATCAACGGTCTTCCCAAACTGCTGAGGATTCTGACTGGCATTCTCTCCCGCAACTGCCGTCTGATAGGTTGAAGGATTGGCCTGTTGAATCAAATCGGGTACCTGGCTAAAGCCATTGCCGCTAGCGTACCCATTCTTTGTCAGATACGCTTGATCAGACGAGCGGATAAGTGTAAACAAATACTGAATGTCATTATCGCTCAGAGGGCCGCCATATTGTTGACTCCAGGCCTGCATCATCGCCTGATCGAGATGATTCTTATCAGTATTGTAAACACCACCGCTAATAATGCGAATGAGGTCATTGTCGCTCAGGTTATTCACCACCGGGTTATTATTCAGCTTGGAGCCAACATTAGGGCCAGTACCAAGCCGTCCCTGGCCCTTGGTGCCGTGGCATTGAAAACAATATTGGGCATATAATTTAGCGCCACGCGACAAATCCAGGGTGTGCTGCTGGGCCTTGGCCATAGCCTGACCATTATTCTCCATGATCCAGAAAACCGGGATCAGCAGCGAAATAAGCGCCAGCATCGTGAGAGCCCCGTATCCGGTCTTCTCGACGGCATTCGTGCGAGAATAGAACACATACAGCAAGGCCCCCACAGTGACCAGCAGAGCAATAATGCCTACGGCTGCCTGTATGGGATCTATCATAATACACAACCTTTTTCATAGTACCATGCTGCCCATTGTCATAGCGGGTATGCATGGCCCCAGCGACGCAACACGATTTCCATCCTCCCCGCCAGCATAGTATGCAGTTCCACTAACTGCACGCCAAATTTGGAATTGGAATAATGCGGGTAGATGCATCAGGATGCGGAACTTTCGTATTTGTTGTCCCTGTATCTACCACGACATCACCGCCGCTAAAAGAGATCTTGAAACGGTCGAGACTCTTGGGTGCAGGACCATCCAGGTACTCACCGCTCACGTTATAGTGCGAGCCATGGCAGGGACACTTGAAGCTCACACAGTCATCGCGGAACGGCACTGTGCAGCCCAGGTGGACACAGCGCTGATACAGCGCCACCCAGTAGCCATCCCCGGTCTTCACGATCGATTCTGAATTCAACTGCTCCTTCAGATCGGTACCGTTCAGCAACATCGGCGTATCGGGAGACATATGGATGACGTACGTTTTGGCTTCCTGGTGATAGAAAACACCGGCCTGACCCAGTTTGAAATTCTGGGGCTTGGCGGCCGGGAAATCGGTTATCTTCCCAACCGGCAAGGCAGAGCCAAACTGACCCGCCAGGTTGGGATAGAGCATGTCTAATGATCCAGCTATGGCCCCAGTAGCGGCCAGGCCCCAGACCGCCAGCATAGACCTGCGCAGGAAGCGCCGCCGCGACAGGCGTTGCTTGGCGATCTCCGCGGCCTCGGCGCCACCGCCATGCAAGATCTCGTATTGCTGCGGCGTAATGGGCGGAGTATTGATACTCATGGTGAACCTCTTTATGTATTTCTGTGCTTATAGATCGAAGAACAGGCCTTGCCATGGCCAGTACCATACCCAACCAGGACCGCGAAAGAAACTGCCCGCCAGCGTGACCACAGCCCAGAAAACCAGGAACATCGTGAAGGTCACAATCGCGACCTTGCGATCAGCATACGCGCGACTGGGATTGCGATCCAGATACGGCAACAGCGCAAGAGCGGTCAGCACCAGGCCCGGAACCAGCACACCAGCCGTAGTAGGCTCGAAGTAGTGCAGCAACTCTTGCAGGCCCAGGAAGTACCAGGGAGCCTTCGCCGGGTTTGGCGTCAGGTTCGCGTTGGCCGGGTCGCGCAAGGGCGCATCGATGCGCAGCGCAAGCAGCGTCAGCATCACCATCACAATACACGAGGCGAAAAACTCGCGCACCAGCAAGTGCGGCCACACAAAGACCGAGTCCTCCAACGGCTTCTCGACACGCGTAATCGCCTCTTGCCTCACAACCGCCAGGGTACGATACCGTCTCTGCGTCGCCGCTGCCTGTGTCTGCGTTCGTGGCTCTTTCTGTTCAATTGACATAGTTTGGGCTTCCTCTCATAAGAATCGCAGAACGCCTTACCAAACCAACACTGCGATTATTGGTGTGCTGCACCAATTGTAGCCCGCTCCCGCTCCGTCACTGTCGCTTCCAACTCGCGGCGCGAGGGAGGCGGGGGACCGGCAGCACCACCATCTTTACGAATACGCCAGAAGTGAACAGCCATCAACAACGCCCCACCCAAGGGGAGCAAGATGACATGCGCTACGTAGAAACGGATCAGCGTGTTCTGCCCCACCGCTGAACTGCCGAGCATCACCTTGAGGACCGTCGGGCCCAGGATCGGGGTATACGGCGCCAGGTTAGTACCAACCGTAATCGCCCAGATGGCGATCTGGTCCCAGGGAAGCAGATAGCCGGTAAAGCTCAGGAACAGGGTCACGAAGAAAAGGCCAACGCCGACCACCCAGTTGAATTCTCTCGGTGGCTTATATGCTCCATGATAAAAGACCCGGATCATGTGCAGCGTCACCGAAACAACCATCAAGTGCGCCCCCCAGCGATGCATGTTACGCACCAGGTGACCAAATGAGACGGAGCTGCTCAACTGGCTCACATTTGGATAGGCCGCGCGTGTATCGGGCACATAATAAAACATCAGAAATACGCCGGTCAGAGTCAACACCAGGAACAGGAAGAACGAGATCCCGCCCATGCACCAGGTGTACGTAACCTTCATGGCCTGCCGACTGACCTTCACCGGGTGCAAATGCAAAAATACATTCCCCATCATCACCAGCGATTGGTTCAGCGGCGTATCGGGATACCCATGACGGAAGATTGAGCGCCAGGCCTGGCTCTCGACAATCTTCTGCGTCGCTGTATCGAGCAAGCTTTTTTTAGGAAGAGAACTCACTGTGCCTCCTCAAACAAATAGACCTTTATTAGATGGATCAGAAATAGCTCTGCCGCCAGGCAGCATATAGCTGTATGGCAGATTATACCACAGACTTCAACCTCCATCGACCTTTCCAGGACCATGGGAGCGCCTCGGTTGCCTTCCGTCTTTCCCTGGGCCGCCGGTCTCCGCCCTCTATCGTAGGCAGAACCCTCTATTATGCTAGATTACCGAAAGCGCCAGGCTCTGACATCAGGTACTTACCTGATTTTTTCCCGATGTATACCTGATTTCACATCGTTACTGCGTTCCTCTCCGTTTGTGCAGACGAGGCAGTGTCAGTGGCAATACCGGCGGGCAGTGTCGGCGGGCAAGAGGAGCCGAAGAGGAGCCGAAGCCGTAGTCTCTACATGAAACCTGGTAGCTGGGGATATGGTACCGGCCATCGACATGGGGTATAATCGTATATATGAACTATTCCTATCCCAAAGTAAGACGCACAACGAGCGAGCAAAGACGCAGATTTCTCAGGTCTCTGCTTAGCCTGCCTGTCTTCTATAAAGTCTTGCTCGCCAACAGCTTTATCATTTTTATTGGCGCCACCGGAGGCACCTGGCTGGCATCGCACCTAAACGATAGCCACGAGGGATTGCAGGGCCTGGCAACTCCCATGTCGCTGGTAATCTTTATTGCTGTTGGCTGGCTGGTGAGCGTGGCCCTCAATTTTGTTGTGCTGCAGATCGCTTTTCACCCGTTGATGAATCTGGGCAAAGTCATGAACCGCGTCCAGGCCGGCGAGCGCGCGCTACGTGCGCCGCTCACCGGGCTTGATCCCCAGGCGGATCAACTGGCAAGTACCTTTAATATGATGCTTGAAGCCATTGATGAGGCCTCGCGCCTGCGCGCGAACCAGATCATCAACGCCCAGGAACAGGAGCGCAAGCGCATCGCGCGCGAACTGCACGATGAGACCAGCCAGGTGCTGACCTCGCTCTTGATCAGCCTGGCCGTGCTCGAAAAGTCTATCACGTCACAGGAGGCCAGCAATCGCATCGCCGATACGCGGATGCTGGCGCATCAGACCCTGCGCGCCATCCGCAGCCTGAGCATCGATCTGCGTCCAAGCGCGCTCGACGACCTCGGACTCCTGCCGGCCCTGCGCTGGTACGTCAAGGAGTACCAGCAGAAATGCGACATCACGGTAGAGTTCGTAGCCACCGGCTTTAAGGAACGCCTGCCCGCCGAAATGGAGACCGCTCTCTATAGAATCGTGCAGGAGTCCCTTACCAACACCGCGCGTCATGCCGATGCGAAAGAGGTGCATATTACCTTGCGAGAAACTCCGGACGCGGTGTATGCCACGATCAGCGATGATGGGTGCGGCTTCGATGTGGAGGCGCTACTCAAATCATCGGACCGCGAACGGGGGCTTGGCCTGGCCGGTATGCAAGAACGAGCCGTCCTGCTTGATGGCTTCCTTACCATCAATTCCAGCCCTGGACACGGCACAACCGTCGAGATTCACATTCCACGACGCCCAACCGAACACCTGCCGCTCCCCAGGGAGACCGTACCCATAACTCCTTTATGATACCGGGACATAATGCCATGAAAATACGTATCCTACTCGCCGACGATCATACTATCTTGCGCGCCGGCCTCAAAATGATGTTGAACGCACAGCCTGATATGGAGGTGGTTGGAGAGGCGCATGATGGCCGCCAGGCCATCCAGGAGGCCCAGCGCCTGCAACCCGATATCGTTCTGATGGACATCACCATGCCCTCTATCAACGGCATAGAAGCCACGCGGCAGCTCAAAAAACTGCTTCCCGATGCCAGGGTGCTCATTCTGACGATGCACGAGAACGATGAGTATATCTTCCAGGCCCTGCGCGCCGGCGCCTCTGGCTACCTGCTGAAAGAGGCCGCCGATACCGACCTGATCTACGCGCTGCACATTATCCAGAGCGGGCAGTTCTACCTGTCGCCAATCGCGCAGTCGGTGATGGTGGGTGACTACTTGCAGCGTGTACACGCCGGTGAAGAGAAGGACAGCTATAGCAGCTTAACCGAACGCGAACGCGAGATTTTAAAGCTGGTGGCCGAGGGGTTCACAAATAACAAGATCGCGGAGCGGTTGATTATCAGCCCGAAAACGGTAGATACCCATCGCACCCATATTATGGACAAGCTCAACCTGCACAGCCGCGCCGAACTGGTCAAGTATGCCATGCGCCGCGGCCTTCTGGAGGATTAAGCTGCCGGACGTGTTCAAGGCGAAGAGCTACCTGACCAGGCATATGTCTCCTCGCCTTAAACAGCACCCTATTCTTCGTCCTCATCACCAAAGTCGGTGACGCTCTCGTTGTCTTCCGCAAAATATTCGTCGCTGTAGAAGCCAACATCCTTGCCAACATACACACTGACCAGAAAATCCTCGCGCGGCATATCGGCGGAGAGCACCAGGTCTTCGTCGATCTGCTCAATGAGTTTGGTCAGGTCGGCCTCTTCAAGCTCACGCTCCAGAATAAGCGTGCCATGAACGGCGGTGGTGGTAAAGTGAATATCGACAGTACCAAGGCGGCTACTATTCTGCAGGCTCGTTCCCTGCATAATGTAGTAGCCCTCTGAATAAGGGGTACGGAAATGACGTTCAAAGCGGATATCGTCCATACAACTCATCTGCACATGCAGTCAGTCAGGTAATTGCTCCCGCTGCCTCTGCTGTGCCTTCCTTTCTCATCACCGATTATGATTCCAGGCATCGTCCCAGCCCTCTGATGAATTATAAGCCTGTTTACGCCGTGCAGTCAATCCGCACAGCGTGCGAGCCTCGATCCCGTAGGGGCAATGGCGATGGCTCCTCTTCGGCTCCTCTTGCCCGCCGACACTGCCTCGCCCGCGTGGCTACAGAAACTGGAACGTTGCGCGTATATTGGAGAAGGCCACCTGGTCGTAATCGGCATACACTGACTGAGGGGCCAGTTGCATGAGAGTGAACAGGCGATCGCCATGCACAGTCACCAGCAAGGTCTCGCTATAGGTGGCGCCTTTCTGTTGCACGGTTCCCTGCACTTGCTGCCATGAAGCCCCCGCGAACGAAGCTGGTGCGCCCGGCTTTAGCCCCGTCATGCCCAAGCCGGTCGTCTCTTTCTGCATGTACTGGCCCGCGTCCTGCCCAGCCGCCGGGACGGTGGCAATCGTCACCTGCGCCGTATGGCTGCTATCATAAAAAGAGGCGTTCCCTTGCTGATGGTCCACATGTGTGCTCCAGCCTCCGGGGTAGGAAAGCGCTATTCCCAGGGCCGCATCGCTAAATGCCTGCTTCGCCTGGATGTTCTTCTGAGAGCCGCCGGACTGACCAAGAAAGAGCCAGGTCCCAACCCCACCCAACGCCAGCAGGCAGAGCAAGACCAGGGCGATCAAAAGCGGCTTGCGGTTTCTGGAACGCCTCACAGGGGCAGGAGGCTCGACATATGGAGCAGGAGACTGCTGCCACACCTGAGTGGGTGGCGCCACCGGCGCATCCGGGCGCCTCTGCATAGGTTGAACCGCGTAGAGCGGCGGCGGTGTAGAAGGCGCGCGCATCGCCGCCGGGATGGGAGTTGGCGGCCCCTGGTAACTGGCCCGGCTACGCGCTCCTCCCTCGGGCGGTGACGACCAGCTCTGCTGCTGCGCCTGCTCCACTACTGGTTGCGGCGCCGGCCTGCTCTGCTGCTGCGCCTCCAGCCGCGCCGTATCCAGCCGCTCGACCTCCTCCATCCGGGCAGAGCGCTCATTGCGAGCAGGGCGCGGCGTCGATGCGCGCTGAATCGGCAGAGCCGGATCAGCCGTACTGCTAGTGAAAGAACTCGCGCTTAAAGGCCTGGTCGGAAGGTCCTCAACTCCATCATCTTTAGCTGCCGCATCCTTCTCTTCTTGAGAGAGCGCATTCTGAGAGGGCGCATCCTTCTCTCCTTTGATGCTCTCCTCTGGAGATTGAAGGGTCGGCATCGCTTTGACGCTCTCCTGAGAAGGTGGAAGAGCCGGTACAGGCGGCTTCTTCTCCTCGCTGGGCATCGTGACAGTCTCCGTCTCTTCCCATACCTTCACCCGCAGTTCGCGCATCGGTGAACCTGGGCGCTGGGCAGGACCGCGGGTTGGAGCATCCGCCTGCACTTGAGGGGCCACATCCTCAACGCGCGCGGTCGGCGCGCTGTTCTCCTGAGAGAAACGCTGGCGATCAGCTCGCGCCGCTTCAAGAGGATTTAGCGGCGGCTTCACCTCAGCTTCCTGGAGAGAACGCGGACCGCCAGACCTGATATCCTCGATGGGAGGCAGCGCTCCCTGCTCTTGTGACTCCTTGCTAACCTCGCGCATGGGTCTCCTGATGCGCCTGCCCTGATCAAGCTGATCGATCCACTGGGGTGGCTCCTCGCGCCGTGGACGACGCGGAGGCGCATAGGAGGAAGGAGATGCTGGCAGCCCGATCTGCTCGCGCAAAGGAGGCCTGCTGGCACTCTGTTGTTCGGCAGGAGGTGCAGAAGAATCGTTCGCCACAAGAGGTACAAGCGCTCCACAATGATTACAGAACTGAGCATCGTCTCTCGGTAATGCTTTTCCACAATGCGTACAAAGTATTGCCACGAAATCTCTCCTGCTTCCGGTCGTTTTCACAAAATGGGGCCAGGATGCCCCTGTACTTCAGCCAGGGGAGGAATGGCCCCTCCTTGTCTGGTGGATTGGGCGCTGGGGATCGTCTCTGCTTTTCCAAATTGGTACGCATAGCCATCTGCTCGATGAAGCGGGGAACAGAAACGAGCAGCAATCCCAGTGATTCGGCACGCCCCGATGTCCAGATCAAAGTAGCCCGACGCTCGTACCAGAACCCGACCCGTATAGCAACCGGTTTTCTTGCCAGAGAGAACCACTGCTCGCGCTATGTCCCCGGTCTGGAACCCATGATGGAGCTTGCCGCGGCGGCGATGGCGGGTGGGAAACCCCGCATCGGAACCCCCCCACATTTGTCGCTTGCCATGTCCAGTTGCCTCAATCAACCACGGCACCACCTTTCCCTGCGTGGAAAGGACCAGCGGAGTGGACGCTCCGACACACACCGCATCCCAGTAATGCTGCGTCCTCGACGCAGTGCGGCCCGTTTGCGCACAGCAGCAACGATTTCCTGACCTCGATGGGTGAGTTCTGCGATCCAGACCACTTCTCCCGTTGCGTCATTGACCAGGGCAAGGCCAGTTGTTTTGGAACCAGGATCGATTTTGAGCCGCAGTCCTGCCACAACGGGCTGCTCCACCACTCGCTTGAGTCGAATGCAGAAAGGATAGCGCCGCCACACGACGGCTTTTCCGGCTTTGAGGAGCAAGCGTGCTCGCCCGCAGTGAACGGGTTCTAACGGCGTTGTATTCGCATCGACAACAAAGACTTTGGACATATTCATCCTTTCGGATCTCCCCTTTCGGGGGTAAGGTTCGCCTCGACGATGTTCGCAAGCGGCAGATCCGCTGGGCACTGACTTACTCCCTTTCGTCCTGTTTAACCCACCGATTCGAGAGGTTGAGGCTGGCAACGCACCCCAACGTCGGAACTGATGCACTTCTTGCGAACGGAGGTTGTCTTTCAAACCTGAGTCTGGTCATGACTGGGGCTTGGAGCGGAAGCCTTTCGGCTTGACTGCAAGCCCCCGCATTGAATGCGGGGGTTCATGACACGTCTGATGAGTTAGGCTTTACAGTATCGCACAGCAGGCCTTTCGTCAAGCGCTATAGCCCAAATAGAGTGTGCTGTGGAGCTACCTTCTGCCTGAAAGGTCCCGCGCTATCCCATTGCTCCCTCATCACGAGACCACTATTTCAGCCTTAAGAGCGCCTCACGCTCAGCGAGTGTCTGGAAGACCTGCTGGCTCTTGACGATCTCCACTAACTTCTTGCGCCCCTTGGGACTGCCGATCATCAGCACGCCGACGAGCTTGTTCTCGCGGAAAAACAGCTTGCGATAGTTCTCGTTGCCCTTCTCACCAGGCTCACGCAGGGCGATGTTCTCCAGTTCAGGATTATTGGACTCTGCTGTGCCCACGACGGCAATATTCACATCGAACAGCGGACTTGTATAGGTCGGCACATCCACATACGCTTCGTGGCCTCCGGCCATATTGACGGCCACGAGCCGACCATGCGCCAGCGCGTTATCCCAGGTACCCATACTATGGTGCTGGCCAACAGCGACATCGAAGAATTCGGCCACGTCGCCGGCGGCATAAACGCCCGGCACATTCGTCTCCAGGTATTCGTTGACGACGACCCCATTGCGCACCTCGACCGGGGTACCAGCGAGTACACGCGTGTTCAGGGTGATTCCCAGGCCAATGCCGATCATATCCGCCTGTATCTGTCGCCCCTTCCTGGTCTTCACGTAGCTGGGCACGCCGTTCTGCGGCACTACCTCCTCGATCTCATCGCCATGAATCACCTCCACGCCGAACTTCTTGGCGATGTTATCCACCACCTCGCCCCCATCAGGGTCCAGCGCGCTCCGCAGCCAGTAGGGGCCGCGCATAATCCAGGTCGTATCCAGCTTGCGCACCGCGAAGCCATCACATAACTCATAGGAAATAAAGCTGCCACCATAGGCCACGGCCGTACGCGATTCGAGCATGCGCGCGATAATCGTTTTGGTATCATCCAACGTCACAAAGTTGTAGATATGCCTGGTTCCCTGCGCGCCAGGCACCTGCATGGGGTTGGCCCAGCCGCCGGTCGCCACCAGCAACGCATCGTAGGGCAGGTGCTGACCCGTATCCGTGACGACCACCCGCTCGTCGGTATGCACCTCCGTCACTAGCGTTTCGGTTACCAGGTGAATATTCTTCTGCTCATGCCAGGCGAAGTCACGAATCATCACCTTCTGCTCGCTAAGCACCCCCTGCAGAAAACGCGGCAGCGAGACCCGGTTGTAGAGCGGATGCGCTTCGTTCGTCAGCAAATGAATGCTACAGTTGGGATCGTTCTTGCGTAAGATATCAGCCGTTGTCGTGCCGGCAATCCCGTTGCCTATAATCACATAGCGTCTATCATGCGTTGCCAAATCACCGTCTCCTTGATCGCCGATGTGTGTCGCACATAAATACGAGGCGATTTTAGCACAGTTTTATGAGATTTGCTATATGGTTCCCCAGATCCGCGTAGGGG
>JALYVR010000068.1:0-2268 GCA_030853145.1 Chloroflexota bacterium
GTATATGGTGAAGAAAGGCGGCAGAAACCATGCAGACAGAGGATACGGGACGGGATTGGGGCACTATTCTGAGCCGCGCTATGTTGCGGCGGTACACGGCGGAGTTTTTAGGCACATTTGCGCTGGTCTTTTTTGGCTGTGGGGCAAGGGCCATGGTAGGCGATACCAACGACTTCGCTGGCATCTTATTGATACACATCACATTCGGCTTTACTATCGCGGCGATGATCTACGCGCTGACTCCGATCTCGGCGGCGTTCTTCAACCCCGCCATCACCTTGGGACTGGCAACCGTGCGGCGCTTCCCCTGGCGCTACACCGTACCCTATTGGATCAGCCAGTTTGCTGGCGCGATCCTGGCCAGCGCGTTTCACTTTATCCTCTTCCCGGCGAAGGCCGCCGCCGTTCACTACGGCGCGACCACGCCCAAGATTGACATTTTCTCAGCGCTCTTGCTTGAGTTCGTGCTGACCTTCTTCCTGATGCTGGTCACGATGGCCATGGCGACAGATCGACGTGCCAACCGTGCAGCATCGGGGCTGGCGGTGGGCTTCACCGTTATTGTATGCGGCCTGTTTGCCAATCACCTGACGGGCGGCAGCATGAACCCGGCGCGCAGCCTGGGTCCGGCGCTCTTCGGGGGACCTGAGGCGCTGGGCAGCGTCTGGATCTACTTCCTGAGTCCAGCCGTGGCAGCCGTGGCGGCGGGCCTGGTCTACGAGCTGATTCGCGGCGGCGAGGAGAAAGCCAAAGAGGCCGCCGACGATTTGCCTGTGCAAGCCGATGGCCTTCAACAGGCCACACGCGAAAGCGTAAACGCGCTGAAAAGCGCCAGGTAATCACGCTCTGCATACCCAGATCTGCGTAGGGGCGAGGGCTTACCTCGCCCGCGTGCTACCAGGTGGGTGAGGCCAGCCACATAGACGTACACGTAAGCTGAAAAGAAGTCCTGAGAAAGGGTACCTTTTCAGCCAGAACCCCATGAGGAAGATGCAAAACGTATCCATCCTCATGCGGCCCGCGATACTAGTGTTCAGGGATACCAGCGCTACGACAACGCCTCCGCCAACTCGCGCAAGAACAACTCAGCATCCGTCACCAGTCCCGCGGCCTGGAAGCTGCCCCGGTCCGCCAGCTTGGTGACAACGGCGGGATTGATGTCTACCACGACGGTGCGTACAGTAGCGGCCAGCAAGTTGCCTGTGGCGATGGCGTGCAGCATGGAGGCCACCATAATCGCCATCTCGACGCCCTGGACCGCCTGGCGCATCTGCCGCTGGGACTCCTGCATGTCGTTGATGACACCGGGCATAGGGCCATCATCGCGAATAGAGCCAGCTAGCACCATGGGGATATGGCGCTGCAAGGCCTCGTAGGTAATGCCCTCGCGCAGCAGGCCGGCCTCCATCGCCTTCTCCAACGAACCGGCGGCGCGCACCGCGTTGATGGCACGCAGGTGATTGCGATGCCCACCCTCGACCTGCTCGCCCGTGCGCAGATCCACGCCCAGCGAGGTGCCGTAGAGCGCGGACTCGACATCGTGCGTCACAATGGCATTGCCGCCGAAGATCACCTGCACATAGTCGCGCCGCAGCAGTTCGGCGATGTAGCGCCCCGCACCCGTGTGGATCACGGCCGGTCCCAGCACGAAGAGGATCTTGCCGCCACGCGCGCGCGTCTCCCTCATCTGCTGCGCAATCTGGTGAATCGCCAACACCTTCACCTTTTCGGAGGAGACATTGCTCTGCATAAAGGCAAACCCCTCGCGCGCACGCGCGCGCTCAAACGGCAGGACGCGAATGCCCTCATAGCCGGTGACCACCTGGTCACCCACCTCCACTTCATGCATCGGCTTGCAATAGGCCCGCTTCCCACCAGCATCGATGATGATCGCGACATCCATCTCGATATGTTCGACATCCACCCACTGCCCATGCAAGCGCACCTGTGTCGGCAGATTGGTGGTTGAGTAGAAACGCGCAGGCAGGACGCCATGCTGTTCAACGGCGACCGTGTGTACATCGGCACTATGCAGCAACACAGCGCCAAACTGCTGGAGTTCTGATAGGATGCGCTCTAAGGTCTCGTCGTCAGGCGCCTCCACCTTGAGCCGAATATAGCTTGGGTCCGTCTTGCTGGCGCCGACGCGCATCTCCTCTACCGTGAAATTCCCACCCCGATCCATGATAGTATCCCAGGCGCGCGGCAGCGTCCAGGAATCGATAATATGCCCGGTCAGCTCGATCACTTCACTTGCCATTGCTGTGT